>DRAO01000495.1 GCA_011041825.1 Chloroflexota bacterium | reverse complement strand
TTGATTTCAACGTGCCCTTCTACGTGCTTATGCTGATGACGGCAGTGGTGAACCTGGCAACCACGATACCTTCAACCCCTGGATATGTGGGCACTTTCGATGCCCCTGGTATCCGTATCCTGGAGAGATTTGGAGTTCCTGGAGCCATAGCTGCCGGGTATACCCTGGTCCTACATGCTGCTCTGTGGTTGCCCATCACCTTGCTTGGCTTCTATTATATGGCCAGGGAGAGCATAACCTGGCGGGAGTTTGGCGTCTGCACCACGGAAGCCCGGGAGACTTGAAAGCTGCCCTCATAAATGCGCATTTTGGTTGAGAGGCCTGCGCTGGAGAGGGCATAAGGAGGGGCGTTTGAGAATGCCTGCCCCTCACGGAATCTTGCTTAACAAACCAATAGTGAGGGGGTAGAGGAAGATGGAATCTCAAACCTGCATTGATAAAGCTCGCATTGAGAGGGCCGTTAAGGAGATAATTGAGGCCATAGGTGAAGACCCCACCAGGGAGGGGTTGCTGGATACCCCCCGTCGTATTGCCGAGATGTATGCGGAGCTTTTCGAAGGGCTTTATCAAGACCCCTTGGAAGTACTCAAGGTGGGGTTTGAGGAAGAAAAGCACCAGGAGATGATTATCCTGCGTGACATCCCCTTTTATTCTATGTGTGAGCACCACTTCCTCCCCTTCCACGGTGTAGCTCACATCGGTTACATCCCCGAAGGGCGCATCGTTGGCATATCCAAACTGGCCCGGGTGGTGGAGATACTTGCCCGCCGCCCCCAACTTCAGGAACGCCTCACCGGTCAGATTGCCGACGTGATTATGGAGGGATTGCGGCCAAAGGGGGTAGGGGTTGTGGTCGAAGCCGTCCATACCTGTATGACGATGCGGGGCATCAAAAAGCCCGGCACCATTGTGGTAACCTCGGCCAACAGGGGCCTCTTCCGGCGGAATCTGGCAACCCGACAGGAATTCCTGAGCCTGGTTAGGAACAGGAATATGAAGTAGCAAATGGATGGAGGGAAGGTTTATGGCCGGTTTCAATACCCGTATCCTGGAGTATGAAACCCTTGACCAGCTCCGTGAAGAGATGCGGAAATTGGACGCTGATCCCAAAGGAATTGAAACGATGGCTCCCAAAGGGATGTTGCGGGCCATCAAACTGGAGGGAGTTGACCGCAATGCGGCCAACATCATCAAGCGGGAGATGCTCTCCCAAGGCGGTGATGCTGCCCTGGCTTCTGATGCTTACTTTGGCACCCAGGAGACAACGGACCTCATCATCTTAGGCACCCTCCACCATTGCCAGCAGCTTATCGCTAACCTGCGTCGTCAACCCCTTGAGAGCTTGCAAGCCATCGCCAGGGAGGTTGAGGAAGCCATCAAAAGGTATGAAGGGCAGACTCTGGGCGTGATGCAGATAGGGGGCAAGACCTTCGAGTGGGATAAGCGCACCTACGTAATGGGCATCATCAACGTTACCCCTGACTCCTTCTCCGGCGATGGGTTGGCCGGGGATGTGGAGAGGGCTTTGGCCCAGGCGATGCGCTTTGTGGAAGAGGGAGCCGACATCCTGGACATCGGGGGGGAGTCCACCCGCCCCGGCTCGGCGCCTATCTCCGAAGATGAAGAACTCCGGCGGGTGATGCCTGTCCTGGAGCGCCTGGCCGGGCAGGTTGATGTGCCCATCTCCATTGACACCTATAAGGCAAGGGTGGCACGGGAGGCCCTCGAAGCCGGGGCCAGCCTGGTTAACGATGTGTGGGGCTTGCGGATGGACCCTGAGATGGCTGAGGTGGTAGCCGAATACGAAGTGCCCGTGGTGGTGATGCATAACCGCTCCCGGCCTAAGAACGCCGTCCAGGAAGAGAGGCTTGGGGGGCGCTATGTGGGCATCGAGTATGAAGACCTGATGGCTGACATCATCCGGGAGCTGCGCTACAGCATTGACATAGCCCTCAAAGCCGGGGTTGAATGGGAGAAAATCATCGTTGACCCGGGCATCGGCTTTGGTAAGACGGTGGAGCAAAACCTGGAGATATTGCGCCGTCTGGGGGAGCTCAAGGTGCTCGGCAGGCCCATCCTCCTGGGCTCTTCTCGCAAATCGGTAATCGGCTATGTGCTGGATTTGCCCCCACAGGAGAGGATGGAAGGCACAGCGGCCACCGTAGCCCTGGGCATCGCCAAGGGAGCCAACATTGTTCGGGTGCACGATGTAAAAGAGATGGTGCGGGTGGCCCGGATGACCGATGCCATTATGAAGGGATAGGGCAGGGGAGCTCTTGAGAGGGGAGCTGAGTGGACTCATTTGACATTTGCCTGATTTTTCCATAAAATTGGAGCATACCTGGCAGGGGCGAAGGAGCAATAGCTATGAAACTCTATGACCTGGGCTATGTATCCTGGCAGGATTCCCAGGCCCTTTATCATACCCTTCCCCGGATAGGACGGGAGGGGCTGTTTATTCTAGCCCCCTCTTCTCCTTATGTTTCCATCGGGCGCCACCAGGATGCCAGATACGACGTGGACTTGGATTACTGCCGTCAACACCACACCCCTGTGATGCGCAGGGAAGTGGGGGGTGGAGCCGTTTACCTGGATGGCAACCAGATTTTCTATCAGCTTATAATCCACAGGGATAACCCCTTAGCTCCCCCTAGGAAGGATGAATTCTACGAGCGCTTTCTCCAAGCCCCCATTGCCGCTTACAGGGAATTGGGGATTGACGCCCGCTACAAACCTGTCAACGACATCATCACTGCCGAAGGGCGCAAAATCTCCGGCAACGGTGTTGCTGAGATAGGCGATTTCATCGTCTTCGTGGGCAATCTCATCGTGGACTTCGATTATGAGACGATGGTACGGGTGCTCAAAGTGCCCGATGAGAAGTTCCGGGACAAAATTTACAAAACCCTGAAGGAAAACCTCTCGACCATAAAGCGGGAATTGGGCTATGCGCCTCCCTTTGATGAGCTGCGGAAGCTCCTGGCGGCCAAGTTTGAGGGCATCCTGGGCTCCCTCGAAAGGGTGAACGAAGTTGACCCGGAACTGCGGGCTAAAACCGATGAGGTATCCCGGTGGCTCTTCAGCGAAGAATGGCTTCTGGCCGGAGGGAGGAAGAAAGCCCCTGCCGACCGGGTGAAGATTCGGGAGGGGGTTGAGGTTCAGCACAAAGTCTACAAAGCCCCTGGTGGCCTTATCAGGGCTGTTTACAGGCTTGAGGAAGGCCGCATCTACGATGTTTCCCTCTCGGGCGATTTCTTCTTCTACCCCTCTGAGGCGCTGGAGGAATTGGAAATGGCCTTGGAGGGCGTGGCCTTGGAGGATGTGGAAGCCACCATCGAGCGGTTCTTCGCTTCCCGAGGGGTGGAAGCCCCCGGCATAACGCCCGGGGACTTCCGGATGATACTGGCGGGCGAAGCAGCCTGATTTGCATCTGGGTGCTGTCTATGGTTAAGGTAAGCGCTTCCTACGTTGCCCCGGATAAAGCCCTCATACGTTCTGGAGGGCGTACTTTCGTGGTGGAACAAGGGACAAAAGAGGAGCGGGAGAAGTTCTGCCCGGTAGAATTGGTGGCAGCAGCGCTCGCCTCTTGAATAATCCTGACCCTGGCGGCAGTTGCCGCTGTTAAAGAGATTGAGCTGGGCAAAGTAGAGGTAGAGGTGGAAATAGAGCAGGAGGAGAAGGGAGGAACTGTGCAGGTCAGCTTGTGGTTAGATGAAGGGTTGACCGGGCGGGAAGTAAAGATATTGTTTAACTCGGCCAGGCATTGCGAGGTAGGGAAATTCCTAAGAGGGCCAATAAAACTGGAGTACAGGTTAAAGTAGCGATATCGCTACCTAAAAATTCAAGGAGGAGGTTGAGATGAAGGGTAAGAGATACTTGCTACCAATTATTCTCACTATCACGCTCCTTCTAGCCCTGGTCCCTCAGGCGCTTGCCCAAGCTCCTATTACCCTCACCATCTTGCACACCAATGATACCCACGCTCACCTTGAGCCTTTCACCCCCTTCAAAGGCGAGGAACAGGGCGGTGTCTCCCGGCGGTATACCCTCATCAAGCAGATTCGAGCTGAGGGTGGCAACGTGCTCCTGCTGGACGCTGGCGATGTTTTCCAGGGAACCCTCTACTTCAACCAGTACCTGGGCCAGGCCGACCTGTGGTTTATGAACAAGATGGGCTACGATGCGATGGCCGTCGGGAACCATGAGTTTGACAAAGGGCAGGAGCCGCTTGCCAAGTTCATTGACGGCGCTAACTTCCCGGTCCTCTCAGCCAACCTGGATTGCTCTGGCTCTGACCTGCTCCGGGGCAAGATTAAGCCTTATGTCATCAAGGAAATCGGAGGCGAGAAGGTGGCCATCTTCGGGCTCACCACCGAAGACGTTAAGATTATCTCCAACGTCGGCGAAGGCGTGGAAGTTGAAGACCCCATCGAGACAGCCAAGCAGGTTGTTGCCGAGCTCGAGTCCCAGGGCATCAATAAGATAATCGCCCTCACCCACCTCGGTTACAATGAGGACAAGGAACTCGCCGCTTCCGTGGCCGGGATAGACATCATCGTCGGCGGGCACTCCCACACCCTCCTGGGCGATATGGAAGGCGCTAAGGGGCCTTATCCCACCGTGGTCAATTCCCCCAGCGGTGAACCAGTCCTCATCGTCCACGCCTATCAGTGGGGCAGCTACCTTGGCCGCCTGAACGTGACCTTCGATGCCGAGGGCAAGGTCACCGAATACAGCGGCCAGCCCATCTTCGTGAACGCCAGCATCGCCTCCGACCCCGAGTTCGATGCCAAGCTGGCTGAACTCGCTGGCCCCATTGAGGAGCTCAAGAACACCATCATCGGTCAGTCGGCGGTGGATTTGGACGGCGAGAAAGAGCACGTCCGCACGATGGAGACCAACCTGGGCAACCTCATCTGCGACGCTATGCTGTGGAAAACCGCCGACGACAACACCCAGATTGCCATCCAGAACGGCGGCGGCATCCGGGCCAGCGCCCCCGCTGGCGACATCTCGATGGGCAAGATTCTGGAGATTTTGCCCTTCGGGAACACCTTGGTGGACCTTGACCTCACTGGCGCCCAGATTATCGAGGCCCTGGAGAATGGTGTAAGCCGCATCGAGGATGTCAAGGGCCGCTTCCCGCAGGTGGCTGGCTTGCGTTACACCTTTGACCCCCGCAAGCCCGCCGGTTCCCGCATCGTCAAGGTGGAAGTATGGGATAAGGCCAGCGGGCAGTACGTGCCCATTGACCCCAACGCCACCTACCGGGTGGTCACCAACAACTTCCTCTTCGGCGGCGGCGACGGCTACGAGGTCTTCAAGCAGGGGACCAACGTCTTCGAGACGGGCGTGCTGCTCCACGACGCCGTAGCGGAGTACATCACCACTTATTCCCCGGTGAGCCCCAAGGTCGAAGGCCGCATCATCAACCTGGCTGTCCAGGCTGAACTCCCGGTCACCGGCGCTGAGGAGCCCATCCCCTTCTATGTGGTGATCATCCTGGGCGGGGCGGCTGTCGCTGCGGGGGCTTCCCTCAGGAGGATGAAGAAGGCAGCCTAATTGACATAATTAAAACAAGCCCCTTGGGCGGCATTGCCGCCCAGGGGGCTTCTTATTTGCTCCATAGGAAAGTTATTTCTTCGACGGCAGCGAAGCTGCCGTCGAAGAAATAACCATCTCCCTTTCGTAAGGCCACTGTTTCAACACCAGAGGCAGGTAGAAGTCCGCACCCTTCACGGTGAACCCCACTTCCACGAGGTCACCACGTTTGTTGCTCCACTTTACCTCCCCTTCGCCGTCCATAGGAAGCCCCACATCGCTCCAATCTGCAGCATAGAAGCCGTTAGCATCAGCCTGAACTATCCGGTAAGGGGGAGAATAATAGTATCCCCCTTGGGCGTGTGGGCCTCTGAGCCAGCTTTTTTCCGAGACCTCCACCCGGACGAGGGTGAGGGGTGGAGCTTGGCCGTGAACCACGTCCTCCACTGCATCTCCATAAGCGGTGAGATGCAGTATAACGAAGGTGTAAACCCCTGAAGGCGTCCTCAATTCTATTACATCGCTGATTCCAACGGTGGGGGTTATCCCGTCCAGATACACGTTGAATGAGGAGTGGTAGGCAGAGGACTCCCCCGTCCCCTGGCCTTTAACGCTGCCATCACTTGCGTAGAGGGTGACGGTTACGGGTTCACCCAGGCGGAAGGAGGAGCCGTAAATCGTCCTCGCTCCCAGTTTGACCTCCAAGTGGGGCTTAATGCCAGTAACCTTTATCTGGTCTCCCCGAGGGGGCCAATACATAACATCGGCTCTCGTAACATCGGAAGGGAGGGTCAATGAATAGCCCCCTGAGGAGGAGACAGTGGCCGAACGGAGGAAACATCTCCACTCTTGCCCCATCTGGAGCCTACATAACAGTACGTCCAGGCTAGCTTCAGGGGGAGCCATCCCCTTTATCAGGTTCTCATCCCCGTCCAGGGAGACGGTTAACAGGGGGATGGGCACTGAGATGACCTTGCTAGCGGTGGTGAGCACTATTGTATCCCCTGGTTCGACGGGCTTATCGAAGCTGGCATAGGCTTCCAGATAAGAGGGGGTAACCGAGCGAGGCGGTGATTTCTCGGTTCCATCCGGCCCAAGCAAGGTGACACTAACGGGGGCAAAGGATTCCAGGAGCATAGCAACCCCTTCCTCACCGATGTTGACGTATACCATAGGGGCGCCAAAGGGGTAGCCAACCATATAATTGTGGGGGGAAGTGTAGATGACATAGCCCCTAGAACCAGGGATTATATCCAGCGTCCCGGAGAGGGGGAGGGTGTAGAATCCGCCAGCCGAGGTCTCAACCGTATAGATATAAGTGTAGTAATAGTAAGGCCATTCCTGGCTGGCTTTATAGACGGACTCGTAAGTAGGTTCGTAAACATAAACGTATATGGAAAGGGTTGATGAAGGGGGCCCTTGACCATAGATTAGGTCGTTTTCCTCGTCGAAGCGGGCGCTGATAAAGGGAACGGTGGCGGTGAGCACCCGTTGGCCTTCTATTTCCAGGACCAGTATATCCCCTGCCTGTATGGGGTTGGAGAAATTAGCCACCCCACAGCAGTGGGCTTGGGCCCGTTCCTTTAATTGCCCATTCTCATCTAGGAGCAGGACAGCCATCGGGCAGGAGAACTTGGAGCAATATGGCGTGTAAACGTACTTTCTGCCAATCGCTATACTCAGATAGGGAGCAAAAGCCTCAATGTAGACGGAGTTGCCTTGTTCATCAAAATACCAGGTGCTCATGGAGCCATAGGCAAGTTCCTCTCCTATCTCGCTGGAGAAATCTGCCGTATAGATACCGGTGGCGGTGGCAGTCACTTCCCGCACGTAATCCCCCCACCAGACTTCAAGGTGGGAGCTGGGTGGGGCTTCACCATAGGCGATTTTGACAGAGGAGTCAACATTGATTGTAAGGTGGGGGACGGTAAGGCTTATCTCCTCTTCGCCACTCACTTCAATTGAGACCCTGTCTCCTTCCTTAATGATGGGGTATATCTTAACGTTTTCGTAGTAATAATACCGCTGGTAGAAGGCGAAGTCGGCCTGGTATGAGCTGGTATCGAAGAACATACTTTTAACCCTGCCGCTGGCACCGGTTAAGGTTAAGGTGAAAGGTGCTGCGGCCTGGGAGAGGTAGCCTCTCAGGTAGAAGTCGTTGAGTTCAGCGATTATCCCCGGCACGGCAAAGGCCCGATGGATGCGGTGGCCTTCTGGGGTGCGGTAGCGGACGAAGCCCATCTCCGTTGCCTGGGGGGATACCGGGGCCAGGGATAGGGCATAATAGCCATCGGCTGAGGAGGTGGTGGTGAAAGCTGCCGTTGAGCCATCGAGCTTCAGCAGGGAAATTTCCAAGGGCGAAGAGGGGGGAGCATAGCCGTCAACTTTAGCTTCATCTCTGTGGAATTCTGAGGTAAGCAAGGGCACCACAGTGGAAAACTCCTGCCCGCCACCTGAGACTGTGATGAGGTCGCCTTCGGCGAAGGACCAACCGCCATAGTAATTTTGCGAGATGTAGCACGCAAAGGCCCCGTAAGGGTCTGAATAGGCATCCCCCCAGCCTGACCCAATTTGCCCTTGTTTATCCTTCACCCTCACATTGATATAGCTGTAAGGCACGGCTTTACCTGAGAGCACATCACCCCCATACCAGAGGGAAACATAGGGCACCACAAAAGACTCGTAAAAGCGCACCCCGTTTTCCCCCGTCACCCCTGCATATCCGTAATGGCCGCCTACCAGGTCTATACCCGGCATCAAGGTATAAGCCCCAGATGCGGTTACTGTGGTGGTATAGCTTGCGAAGAAGCTTGCTTCGTCTTCCTTGTACAAGTATACATCTACGGTGGCAGAAAGAGGCCCTGTCCCGTAGATGCTGTCATCCTCGGCCGTGGCGAAGGCACTCAGCGAGGGTATGGTGGCTGTGATTACCTTCCCTGCCTGGGATACCGTGATTACACCTCCTGGAGGGAGGATTGTTTCTCTGGGTATCCATCCAGAACAAAAGTTAAAAACGTAAATGTATCTGTTGGAACCTATGGGGATGGGTATAACGGTTGAGAATTTGCTGATGTAACCTGTGGAGCTGGCTATGGTTATCAATACTGGAGTGGGAAGGCTCGTCTCGCCGACCACTTTCATCTCGGTGAGGTGGACGGCCACGGTAAGGGTGAGTGGGGCTTGAAGGGGGATGATTCGGGATAGAGCGCTTCGCTGCTTTTGGAGGAGAGGAAGCCCTTTTAGCCTCTGCCTGGCTGCTTTTGTATCCGGCACTACCTCCTCCACCCCGGGCAATCCGGAGATAAGGGCCAAACTCTGAGGTTCAGTCCGGATGCTCAGGGCATAGGGAACCCCTTTGACCTCGCTGATTTCCCCCACCCCTCTCAACTGGCGCAATTGCCTCTCAAGAGCTCTCTGTCTCTCCTTCCAGCTTCGCTCAAAGAGGGAGATAGCCAAGGCTGGCTCCGGGTTAATGGGGAATTCCTGGGGTGGGGATACGAAGACCAGCCATTTTCCCTTCGCTATATCCTGGTCAATCGGCTTCTCCGGGGGGCCTCCTGCCCAGGCGCAAAGGATGAGCAAACCAAAGGTTAGGACAAGAGCTCCCATACAGGTTATTAAGAACCTGCGTGAAAGTTCCCTCTTGCGCACCTCTCTCCTCCCTTATGCAGCCAACTCCCTAAGAGTGCTCAGGGATAAATCTTTCTCCCAAACCCCTGGGGTGTAACCGAATTATCGTAGATTTCCTCGATGATGAAGATGTAAACCGGGCGTTCAGACCAGCAAGAGGGCTCAGGACCGTGATAGGCATCGTGCATAGCGTTGACGAGGGCGTGGTAAACGCCCTCCCGATGGATTTCCACCCGACAGCGGACTTCGTAGCTTGTGGAAGGGGGTTCGTAGAAGAGAAGCGTAGCCTTGGGTTCGGCCAGGATGTTAGTCCAGGTATGCTTGCAGGCTAACTCCAGCGACCCAAGTCGGTTGAAATCAAGACGCTCTCTGGCTTCTTCACTGTAAATCAAGCGGTACAGCAATGCCAGCCCTTCCCGGGCATAGCTTTGGCATTGCCCTTTGTTGATGTGCTCCATAAAAAGTTCCAGAAATTCCTGAGCATACTCTTCTTTGGGGACGAATCCCACCCCTTTTATAGAGCCGTTTAACCCTCCGGGTCCGGATGTTATGACGGCAGGGTTATGGCGGGTGAAGGAAAGGTAGAGCTGCTCCTTGGGGATTCTCTCCCCTGCCATCATCCGGCGTACTATCTCGGCTCGCTCGGTGTAGAGCCAATCTATGAATTCCTGAGGCAATTGTGCTGCCATCGTCACCTCCTCGAATTAAGAATGGCGAATGATGTGTTCAAAATAATTGCGTTGCCATACGGGTGCCCCAAGGGCATTGCGGACGGCGTTGATGCACCGTGTCACGGCGGATTTGAACGCCCGCACAATGGTGGGGATGGAACCGAGGACAGGTTTCCCGAATTGTTCGGTAGGGGCACGGCGTCGCCGTGCCCCTACATCGTCATCCGCGTAGGCGTTCAGCCGCATTTCGCCGTCCACCATGTCCCCGAACAGGGGGATGCGGTTGTGGGTGCAGATGGTGATGACATATGCCCCTGGCTGGGTGTAATCAGACACCCGCGACCTGCCCCAGACAGAAGGTCTGGAGCGGATTGAAAGCTGATGCTCCGGGGAGAGAAGCTGGGCGGTATCTTGAAGTGATGGCCCCAACCTGGTGT
>DRAO01000448.1 GCA_011041825.1 Chloroflexota bacterium | reverse complement strand
CGTTTCCACCTACACCCCAACTCCAACTCCCCTCCCAACTCCAACCCCCACAATACCTTTCGCCTTCTCCGCTCCCAAACCCGTATTTCCCGAGGAGGGAACCTGGTTCCACGGGCGGGATACCATTGTGGAATTGAAGTGGGAACCTCCCGGAGAGCTGGGACCCAACCAGGCGTATATGGTGATTATAAAGTATAAAGAGGGCGGCGAATTAAAAGAATTTCGACAGGTGGTCGAGAAGCCTGGTTGGGTGGTGCCTGCCAGCTTCTTCCATGGCAAGGCTGACCAGCCAGACCGCACTTATGAGTGGCAGGTGCAGGTGATTTACTTGCTGAAGCAGGGAGATAGGGAGGGCTTTATCCCCTTAAGCCCCTTAAGCGAGGTGAGGACTTTTCACTGGGATTGAGATTTTTTGGCTGGATGATGGGGTGGGCATAGCAGTACACGCATCCTGAGGGGCATTTCATCGTATATGAACCTATGTCAATGCTCACAGTGCAGCCACATTGAGGGCGTTGGCCCCTGTCCTTCTCCGTTGGGGCCTTGAAGCCCTTGGGGTGCAGGCGGCTGAGCAGCTCCCCATCAATGCATCTAGAAGGCAAGGCTCCGGCTTGGAGGAGGGACGTATCAGCGCAGCTATGGATGGTGAGCCCTAAAGAGCGGGCCATCCTCACGAGCTCGGATGTAATCTCCAATTTGCGTTCGAGGGGCGGGTCTATCCATTTCCACCCTTTCCTCTTGCGCACCTTCCCGTAAATAGTAGCAAATGAGATCCGCACGCTGGTAATGCCGTTTTCAGCCGCTGCCCTTAAAATGGGTTCGGCCAGAGGCAGGTTGCTGAGTATCTCCCCGGCCTCCTCCCAGTGGATGATGGGGTCAAACCGCAAAGTCACCCGCCTGGGGTCCCCGACCAGCTTCACCAGCTCCGGCAACTGCCGAACGGCCTCCTGCCAGGGAGGCACTTTGGGTTCCAGGGGAGTTGCCCCTAGCCCCGTGATGGTAAAATGGCAGAAGAGCTGATCATATTTTGACAGCGCATCACGAAGGCCATAGCGGTTTTCCAACAAGGGGCTGAAATCCTTGGACCAAAGGACGACCGTGTGTACATCCTCGGGCTTGAGGGATACCAAGTAGAAATCATTGCTGAAAGGATGGCGCACCTTTACCCAGCCTCTGTGTATGGCTTTGGTGAACCAAGCTGCATACCAGGTTACTATGTCAGTCCTGCGGGAGGCGGAAATGACGTGACGCACCCTCCAACCCCCTATAAAAAATGTTGTCTTGCAGCGGTCAACCGCCGCAAGACAACTCTCATCAGGCTTCCCCAGGAGCTTCCGTGTTTAATCCCAACCTCCTGTAGGCTCCCGTCCTGGATGCAGACGCTGGTACTTGGCCTTCAGTTCCTCTTTCGTTTCACGCCTATTGGGGTCTGGGACGGCAGCTTCCACAGGGCAGACCGATGCACATTGCTGCTCATCATAAAAGCCCACACATTCAGTGCACCGATCTGGGTCAATAACGTAACGGTCTTCGCCCTCGCTGATGGCTTCGTTGGGGCATTCGGGCTCGCAAGCTCCGCACATAATGCATTCTTCGGTAATCATAAACGCCATTTCACACCTCCGTCTATGAGTGATACAGGCTGGGTAGAGGCCCCTTGGGCAACAGATTGAACCTGCTGCCCAAGGGGCTTAGTTTTAGCGAGGGATGCGGGCTACAATGCCTTCGACAAACCAATCAATAGTCCAGAGTTCATCGTGGCTGGCTCGACGCCCGGCTTCAATGCGCAGGTTCCCATCCTGGTCCTTGATGGGGCCGGTGAAGGGGTCAAAGAGCACAGTCTCCTCGCTCATTTGCTCCAGGCGCTTGAAGACCAGGTCGTAGACGCTGATCTCACCCAGGATGGGGTCCTTGACCTTGACGGCCTTCAGGTCATCTTCAAACTCGGGGTTGATGGGCACGCCGAAGTCGGCTCCGAGCTCCACTGCCCCTTCTCGAAGCATCCACCAGTAATCAACGTTCTCCAGGTTCTCGTTGGTGTACACCCCTATGTAAATCTTGGTTAGGATGTCCTCGTAGATTTTCTCCCAATGGACGAGCTGCCCGCTAACTGCCGAATGGGGGCCGTATTTTAGCATAGGGCTGTAGTGAGCGAAGGTGTAAATGGGCTTGCCCTTCTGAGTGGCGTATTCCTCGCCCACTTCGACCACAGCTGGGGAGTCCTCGGTAAAGGCCAGGACATCTACCCCTTCAGAAATCAGGGCTTCGGCTGCTTCCCTTGCCTTGGCGGGGTCATACCAGGAGAAGAGCCAGCGCACATCAACGGTGGCATCGGGGTTGACCTCTCGCACGCCCAGGGCAAAGGCATTAATATGGCGGACGACTTCGGGGATGGGGTGTGCGGCCACATAACCCACCTTCCCCGTCTTGGTGAGGGCACCGGCCATAAGGCCGTTGAGGTAGTAAAGCTGGTAGAACTCGGCGAAATAAGTGCCTACATTCTTGGCCCTTTTGTAGCCGGAGCAGTGGAAGAAGATTTTATCCGGGTACTTGTTGCCTGCCTCTATGGTGGCATCCATATAGCCGAAGGAAGTGGTGAATACGACATCGGCTTTCTCTTCCTGGATGAAGCGGTCAATATATCGGGCTGCATCTGCCTCGGGCACTGATTCGGCGTAGACGGTATCAAGCCAGTCGCCGAACTTATCTTGAACGTATTTGCGCCCTAGGTCGTGGGCATGGGTCCAACCATAGTCGCCGATGGGACCTACATAGATCCAGGCAGCCTTAATCTTCTTGGTCACGGGAACCTCAACCGTCTCTTTGATGACCTGGGGTGTTGGGGTAGCGCAGGCTGCCAGCAAGGCAAGCAAGGCCAGCACTGATGTAATGACAAGAAGGAATTTCCTCTTCCGCATAATTTCCCCTCCTTAAGAAGATTGTCATTTCCCCAAGCAGGGGCAACTCCAGTATACCATAAAGAGGCAATTTTTTCAAAGTCTCCTCCCTTTCAGCCAGAAAAACCGGTAGGGGTAGAGCCCTTTGTCCGTAAATATGGGGAGGTGTTCCAATGAAGGCCACTTGTATATCGCTACCCCTACCCTGGCTACATCCCCCGGCTTGGCAGATGATAACTTCAGTACCCTTATATCTCGCACACGTGCTCCCGGCCTCCAGCATTGTGTGAATGGCTCAACGAGGGGAGGGCGGTCAACTTGGGCCAGCATCCTGCCTTCGGCATCGAAAGCCTGCACGGTGGCCGAGTACCCCTGGAATGGCTTATGCCCCGCCTCCCAATCCAGCACTACGAAGAGGTCCCCTTCCCCGGTAACGCCTGTCCCGTAGCCCCTAAGCACCGCCACATCCCCGAACTTCACCTCCGTCTCCCGGTAGAAATCCGGCTCAAACCGCTCAGTCCCGGGGAACGTGGTAACTTCAAAGACATAAACTTGTCCGAAACGGGCCACAAACCGAAGGCAAGGGTCATTTTGAAGCCCACACAAGCCTTCCGAGAAACGCCTGTTGAATTCAGGAAATGGTAAACTTATGTCAACCAAAACGTACCGTAGCCCCTGGGAACCCCTTCGGGCGATTTCGGATATAGCTTGAGGGGAAGGGAAATCCCGCAATACTTCCACCAAATCCTTTACATCCCGGGGAATAACCCCGCTATAACCCGTTATAAGCTTCTTGCCGTGCAAAAGCCCAGCGTACATCCGCCGGGTTTCGTCGGCATAGAGGGGGTAGAACACCGGGAGTTCCAGGATGGCAAAATCCCCCGGCTGCCGAGCCAACCAGTGGTACACCTCCGGCAGCTCCTTCAGAGGAGTAATGGTGGATATGGGCAGAGGGGCAACCCACCCCTCCAGGATGCCAAGCAGGGCAATCCCCAGGATAAGGACAGATTTAGCCGTTTGATTGGTTGCCTTATCAACTATCTTCCTGAGGCCAAATCCAGCCAGGATGCCCATCCCTACCCAGGTCAAAATCATCCATCGCCCCAAAGCCCTGACAGGGCTGACGATGTAGAGAGGCAGGAGGAGAAGGCTATGTGGTCCCACCACCCTCAGGAATTTCACGTAAAGCCCCACACCTAAGGTCACAGCTAACCCCACAGCTATTAAAGCCAAGGCGGTCAACTTCGTGGCCTTGATGAGATTGCCCTCTGAGCCGAAAGCTCCTATCAGCGCCAGGATGGCGACGATTAAACCGGGGTAGAGCTGTACCTCACAATTGGATTTGCTCAAGGTGCGGAACGGCTCGGTAAGAGGCCCTAAGAGTTTGAGGTGCGGCGCAGCAGCGAGGAAATCCGTTAGCTTAACCTCGGCCCCAGCAGCTAACTGGGGCAAACGGTCGGCGGCTATGGTCGGGGAAGCCAGGAGATGGGGATAGAGAAAGGGCAAGCTTATCGCCAGGACCAGAGCCTCGGTAGCCAGCAGGCGGGGTAGCTCGGCGGGCTTCAGCACCCTGACCCGCCACAGGGTGAGCACATATGCCCCCAGGCTCAGCAATCCGAAGAGAGCGGTGTGGAGGCTGAGCATAATTGCCAGGAAAGAAGAAAGAGCCACATCGAAGAGCCTCCTCCGAGACGGATTTTCTGCGTAACCGACCACGGTAGCCAAGGCAAAGGCAATCCAGCCGTAGGAGAGGATGTGGAGGTGCCCTAACTGAGCCCAGCGGTAAGGCGCAAAGGCAAACAGAATCCCAACCACAAAAGCCGCAGCACGGTGGCGGGTGAGCTTGTATAGCAGCTTATAAACCCCCATACAGCTTATCCAGAAAGCGAAGACGAAGGCCGCATTGTACCCCAAAACCGGATTGCCCCAAGCTAAAGCGAAGGGCATCGCTACCGGGAGGAAGCCAAAGAGGTTTTCGGAGAAGCCAATGGTATACCGGTGGGGGAAGAAGATGGGAGGATGAAACACCTCCCAAGGCTTCTGGGTGAGCGCCTTTGTCTCCCAGCCTAGAATCCACACGTTGAGGAGGGGGTCACCTAAATCCCCGGGGAGGCCCGTTTCGAGATGCAGCATCAGAGGGAAGGTCATAATTGATATTATGCTTAGATATGAGATGGAGATAATCCAGTTCCAAAGCTTCTCCTTCCGCATAGAAAGCCTTCCCCTAAAATCCCTGAATCACCACCGCATAATCCTCCCATTCTGAGCCATCTTCCCGAAAGGCGGGGAGACGCTGCATTGTGGTGAGGTCGTAAAGCCCCACGAGGATAGCCTTCGGATGGCTTCCTGCGGGAACAGAGATGCGATGCGAGTCCAGGATAATCTGACCAGGCCACCACTTGGAGGTTGGATACAGCCCTTCAACGGGGGGGCCATCTGCCTGGGATAAAAGACGGCCTTCAGCATCTACCAGGTGAACGAATACCTGCAAATCCCGGGTTATCCTGGCTCGACCCTGCCAATACAACGTGAGGTTAATGGAACCGCCTTCCTCATCCAACCCGTACCCCAGAAGTTCTATGCTATCGCCGAAGCGAGCTCGCAACTTATGCGGTATCTCGGCTACCCTTAAAGGCTTCCGGGGCAGGACATTGACCCATTGGGGCAGGATGGCCTCCCCCAAGCCTTTCATAGTTTCACGTTCATAGAGGCCCACCTGGAGCTTAAAGGCTATCGGAGGCATATCAGAAGGGATGCGGATGTAATGGTCGTCCACCACGTAGAGGGAAGGGTTCCAGGTTGAGGTGGGGATGTAAGCAGGGTGCATAGAATCCGAACCGGCGTAAAAGCGGTTATCCGGCCCGGCCACGAGGTGCACGAATGAAGAGTAATCGGCATCCAGGAGCTCCAAAGCCTGCCAGTAGAGGCGAACGTGAAGCTCACCCCCCTGGCGCACGGCTTCAGGTCGGATGTCGTAGCCTAAAAGCGCTACCTTGTTGCCAACCACCACATCGGTTGGGTGCTGAGCAGGGAGGGCAACGCCTTGAGGGGAGTACATCCTGAACCAGAAAGTGTGGGGCCCTACCCATAAGACCTTCAAAGCCAGCAACCCGAGGACTGCAACCCCAAGGGCTATTCCATCACGCCATCTCCAAGGTGAGGCTACTTTCAGAGAGACCTTGCTTCCCAGCTTAGAGGTTAGAGCCAGCGTAGCGGCTATGCCGAGCAGGGAAATGAGCACAGCAACCTGGCGGATGGGCGTGTTCTCAAAACGCAAGGCAACCCTGTGCTCTCCGGCAGGGATTCTCAGGCAGATAAGGCCGCTGCCTTCACAGGGCTTTAATGGCACTGGTGTGCCGTCAATCCACCCTCGCCAGCCAGGGAAATAGAACTGAGCCACTGCCACCTCAGCGGGTTTGGATGCATCTACCTGCAATTCCAATGAATGGGCCTTTGCCTCCGTCACTTCGGCCCTGACCCCCGCTGCATCCAGCAAGGCTTCCCTGGACAGGTCAGGCCTCACCGCCGGAAGCTCTGGCACTTCGGAAGTCCAGATATTCAAGTACTCGCTGGCCGACGTGGTTCCCAGCACATTAAAGGCTTCCTCGTAGAGGACGAAATCCCCTGGCGTTACCCGAAGGGGGAGGAAGGGGCGAGGGAACTGATACACGGCTACGGATAATATCAAGCCTAACACAGCCAGCACCGTAACCGGAAGCCTGAGCCGAGGGAAATCACTCACCCATCCAACCGACGCACCGGCCAGGAGAGAGGAAAAGAGGAAAGCCACCCCGTACATACGTGATGGATATTCGGTGAAAGCGATGAAGGGCACACTCCGCCATACGGGCAGGGAGATGGGCAGCATCATAAACGCCGATGCCAGGAGCCCAGCTAGCGCAAATACGAGGTGCCCTCGTCGCAGTGGGTTTGAACTCCGCTTGAAGACGCTCAAAGCCCCCGCTGCCACCAGCAGCAGGTGAAACCGTCCGAAATTGAAGGGCATCGGTGGGTTAGTGGCCCGATAGTCCAGCACGGGTGAAGGAGCCAGGAGTTCCCGCCATCTCAGGAAGTGCTCGGCGACATCGAAGAAGCCCTTGGTCAGCACGTGGACCCTGGTGTATTTGGCCTCCCCTAAGGCAGGGAGCCAGAAGATGGCGCTTAAAGCTAAAGCGCAGATAATCGCTCCAATGAGGACAGCTCCTCTCTCCAGAAGCTTTGGGGTATTTTCACCGCTTTCCGAGGAGATTGCCCTTCTCGAAAGACAGGCGCTTATCCAAATTATGTAAACCAACAGCACCGGCCCGAATAGCATCACGCTGATGTTATGGGTAAGTATCAATGCTGCGAGGCTTAATACCGCCCCCAGGAAGTGCAGGCGGGATGGCTCAGCCGCCAAACGGCGGAAGAAAAACAACACCCAGGGATACAAGCTCCAGGCCAGAAACTGCGCATAGTTTCCCTGAAAGTAGAGCTCCCGGAACCGAAAGGTAGCGAATGAATAAGCAACGGCGGCAACGATGGCTGCCTCCCTGCTCAGCACATCCCTGGCCCAGAGGTACATCCCCAGGGAGTAATTGAGGCAAGCTAAGAACAGAGTCACCTTGAAGGCAACGAGGATATTGGGGAGGAAAAAGCTGAGGGCTGAAGCAATTATGTAAAGCAAAGGGGCGTAGAAGTTGAAGAGCGGGTAACCGTATCCCTGGTAGAGCATAGTATGCCACCGGGGCCACAGAACCCCATCATCCCAAGCCCACCGCCACAGAGCTGACCTGAAAAGGTGCAGCAAGCCATCGGCAGTGTTGGGCAACCCAGGAGCCCCCAAGGGCTGTATCAGCAATAGAGCCAGCAGGAAACATACCGGGATAAAAGGGTCAATTGCAGGGAGCCGGGCACCCCTAATCTTTTTTGCGAAGTCGGTAGAGAACTTCACCCGCATCGGGAACCACCAAGATGCCTTCGTCTTCCCTCCCCATCCAATCCTCGAACCGGATAGCGCCAGGGTCCAGGTAACCGAGCCCTGCCTTCCGACACCTTTCTTCGGATATACCCGTCGCCAAGGTCACTTGTATCCGGGGGTGTTCCTCACCAGTCACAGGGTCATATTCCCCCAATCCCCGCAAATGGGTGCTGTGGGCTAAGACAGTGCGAGGATAATGTCGGAAACGCCCCCATTGCTTGACGAAGTAATCCCTCACGTGATATCCGATTTCCTCGATAAGGGAGCCGTGAGTGTAGGAGAACTCAGTTATATGAGGCCCATAGATGATGACCTCCCCTCCATCGGCCACCACCGGTTCCACCTTGTACATACCTTTGGCCCCCGTCCACAAGTCATGGTACATCCTGGGCAGGATAGAGAGCACCTTCCGGAATGGTCTATCCATCCAACGGATGTGCACCTGCGCAGAGAGGTCAGCGGCGGCGGAGAAGGCTTCCTCCGGTGTGCCTACGTATAGCCCCAGCACCTCTTCCTTATTTACTACCACGCATACCCCGAGCCGGGGGCGAGGGACCATCGCCGCCGCCCGGTTGATGACGGCCCGCACAGGGGTGTCCTTCCTGCCTATGATGGCATAGCTGGTAAGTAAGGCTCCGAGCCAGTGGGTTATATCAATAAGCTCTTTGCCAGCCACCCCGGGGAGGATATACTTGTTCCCCCCGGAAAACCCTACCACTTCGTGGGGGAAGACGGGGCCGTAGAGGACTATCCAATCGTAATCCAGCAACAAGCGGTTCAAACGCACAGGCACAGGCTCCTGCAAGAGCCCTCCACTCAGGGATGCTATCTCGCTTTCGGAGATGGTGCCGAAGGAATGCAACGCACTGGGGTCATCCCAGCGATGCTGGAAAACATTTACATCCCCTGAGATGGAGCCCAGGTCCAAGTGTTTACGCACGGCATCAGCGGGCATCGGAGGGTGGGTGCCCAGGGCGATGAGGAAGTCCACCTTCGTCGCCTTGCCCCTCAGCAATTCCCGGAACAACCGCACAAAGAGGCCCGTTGGGCCACTGCGGGTGTCATCGGGTACGATGACCAGCACCCGTTTTCCCGCCAATGGCTCCTGGTCGAGTCCAGCTGCCAGGAGTTCACGTATTTCCCGTTTGGAAAGCACCTCTTCAGGTGCTCCTTTGCCAACCAGCATTGCCTTGCCCTCCAGAGGGAAACGAAGAAGGTGTGTATCTCACAGGCAGGCAAAGCCCCTCACAAAAGCTGCGTTCTCCCTGCTATACACCGCTATAAGCTGAGAAGCCACCGTCCACCGGAACCACAATACCGGTGATGAAGGCCGAAGCAGATGAAGCCAACCACAACACCGTGCCAATGAGGTCCTGAGGGTCACCAAAACGCCCCATCGGAGTGTGGGCTATGATGCTCTTACCCCTGGGGGTAAGCTCCCCTGTCTTCTCATCTAGGAGCAGCGCTCGGTTCTGCTCACTCAGGAAGAACCCGGGGGCAATGGCGTTTACCCGGATGGAAGGGGAATACTCCTGAGCCATATGCACTGCCAGCCAACGGGTGAAGTTTTCAACTCCCGCCTTGGCCGCTGAATAAGCTACCACCCTGGTCAGGGGACGGGAAGCAGCCATTGAGGAGATGTTGATGATGCTCCCTCCTCCCGCTTCCGCCATCGCTTTGCCAAACGCCTGGCAAGCCAGGATGGTGCCCATCAGGTTCAGGTCCACTGCTTTCCGCAACCCCTCCGGGGTCAGGTCGAAGAAGCTCTGCTCAGGGGAAGTGGTGGCAGCAGGCATATTGCCACCAGCAGCATTGACCAGGATGTCCACCCGGCCCCACCGGTTCAGAACCTCCTCGGCAGCTCTTTCCAAGCTCTCCCGAGAGGTCACATCGGCGGAGATGCCTGCAATCCTCTCGCCCTGGGGAGAAATGGCCTGTATAGCCTTTTCGAGCTTTTCCCTGCGCCGGGCCAGTATGACCACGCTTGCTCCAGCTTCCCACAACCCCTTACAGATTGCGCTTCCCAAGGCTCCACTCCCTCCGGTTACCACGGCTACTTTGCCGGTAAGGTCAAATAACCTGAAAATCTCCTTCTCCATAAGCCCCTCCAGCCTCTGTTTTTGGGCAACGTGAAGTCACCACTGGAAGCAACGCCTGGTTTTCCAGCACAACCTCAGGGGAACCGCTTTCCAACCCGGATTGGCTGACCCGAACACAAACGGTTAAGGTGTCAGCGGTGATGCCTGGGCTCCCTGGGCCAATTGGGCAGAAGCCAGATGATTTTCTCCCTCGGCGGAGGCGGTGCTAGAAGGTACACGTCAACCCATTTGTACCAAAGCACCAAGTTGTCCTCATCGTAGCAAAGGTCTATATGACGGCCCTTTATCCTACCACCGGTATCAGCAGCAATGGCTATGCCATAGCCTGGGACATAAACTTTGGTTCCCAGATTTATCACTCTTGGGTCAACCGCTACTATCCCTTTGCGGGCCCACAGACCCAATCTGGTTATCCCGTAAAGGGGATGTTCCCTCGGTTTACCGGCGGTAGCTGCACTGTAGGAAGTAGCGAGCATACGGATGCGACGCCAGTATTTTATGGTGCCCTCGGGAGTCTCCAGTTCCCTGATCACAATCTTGGTTCCATAAGCAATAACCCGGGTAATTGGTTCCTTAGCAACCCATTCATCCTCTAAACGCCGCTCTTTTTCCTCGCCATTTTCGTACACAACCCGGTAACGCCTTCG
>DRAO01000155.1 GCA_011041825.1 Chloroflexota bacterium | reverse complement strand
TAGGAATATATATATTCCTACTATCTCCCCCAGGACTCCATATCTTGACTGATCCATTTGGCTGGCAATCCCATTGGGTATCTTCGTCGCTTACGTTCTTAACGAACTCATTGCCAGAAATAAAGATGTAAGAATCTGCCTTCGTCTCGATGCTTCCATCATTGTTTACCCGGAACTCATCCTCCCCGCCGTCGCCGCCGAAACCCTTGATGAGAGGGCCGCTGCCTTCGTTTTCAACAACCAGGGTGGTATCGGTGCTATCATTGCTGGCCCAGATGGCTATGCCACTTGAGTTGGTATTCTTTGCCTCCAAGGCACTGCCATTGTAAGCGCTTCCAGCGCTCTGAGCATAGACACCGTGACCTTCGGAGCTGTAGCCGTAGACGCCGATGCCGCTGTTGCTATAACCGTGGACCCCAAGGCCACTACCCTCATTGCGGACATATAATATGCTCCAACCTGAGCCAATGCTGCCACGGATATCTGCTCCGGGCACCAGGCTGAATGCATATGGGGCACCCATAAGCCTCTGGCGAGGCAAAGTGGTCCCGTCCACCTCGATCTCCAGCCAGAGTTCCTGATCGAGGTCATTTACATCAAGAGATGTAGTGTCGCCGAGGGTGACGTGAAAGAGCCCATCGGAAACATCAACGTCTTTAGGCCCTTCTTCCCATATCTTTGTTCCCCCTGTCTCCGCATCGTAGAGGCGGAAGGTCATAGATTTGGTGCCATTCACCGGATTGCCGTTTTCGACCAATCTCCCTTGATAGCTCATTACCGGTGAGATATAAGCAGCGGCACTAACATCACCCTGGGCACCGACTTCTTCCTCTTCCCCTGGCCCCTGGGCCAGGCTGAAGCCCACCGCCAGGGCCAGCAACGCTGTTATAACAAGGATGCCGGTGAGAATCCATTTGCCTTTCATCTTGCACCTCCCATTCGGATTGTTATTGATTCAGCTCTCAGACGCTTTCCCTCCCTGGACTTTGGCCTTTTTAGGATTAGGACGCAGATTCACGCAGATTTTCGCAGAAGTTGTTTAATTTTCTTAAAAGCTAGGTTAAGGAAATTGTAGCTCAACTTAAGATCATCAAAGCCTTAGTTGAAAGGGCCAAACTTCAGGGGCTGATATCCCCAGGCACGAGGCCTTGAGTTCATTCCCTGCCTGAAGCGCTTCCTTTTCCCTCAGCCCTTGACTGAGCAGGCACCTCCTTCAAACATTGCATCATAAATCTTATGAGGTCTTCAGGGGTCTCAAAGTAAAATACCTCCCCCGATTGAATGTGCTCCGCCCTTCCCCTCCAAAAAGTTTTATTCGCCTCTTCGTTGCTTTCCCACCAGATACGGATAATGAAGGAAGAGGACGCCTTTCCAGTATGCCCCATCAGCCTTTCCTCTCCTTTTAGGTCGTAGCTCCATCACTCTAAAAAGGCTGCTCTTTTCCCTTGGATCCCGGGGGCAGGTTTAACCCCGGAGTTTTTCAACATCCCCGTGATTGGCAATGCTGCCCCACAATGGGGGCGAAAAGGGGCGTTTTTGTGGGCGACAGCTTCGCCGTTGCCCACAAAAACCCCTCTCTTCCTGGGATGAAATCCCACTTTTAAACATTAACACATTGGTATCTTAGGATTATCGTTTTGCTTTACATAAACTGAAGAAACTATGAGGAAATTTTTATCAGCATACAAAAGAAGGGCCAGGGCTTTTAGCCCCGGCCTGACTGTCTCAAATCCTGGTGCCTCTGGTCACCACTTGGTACCCCTGGCGGCGCAGGGCAGCTATGTCGTTGCGGATGGTACGGGGGGTTACTCCGAGGACCACGGCCAGGTGGCCTTCAGTGGGGATGGCTCCTTGAACCCGTGCTTCTTCCAGGAGCCGGAGGATGCGCTTGCGGCGGAGGGTTACCTTCCCCTCCCGTCTTCTTACTTCCTCATCTTCCTCGCCTATGTCTATTGTCCACAGCACATCAACGTATTCATCTTCCCTCAGGGGACGGCCCAGAGAAGCCTGAGAGGAGGGTAGACGCACCCATAAGCGACGCCCTTGGAATGGCTTCCCCCGGCAACCTGAGTAAGCATATAATGCCTTGACTGGCTTCCAATCCCCGAACTTCTCCCGCATCCCTTCATCCCTGATGCTCAAGGCTATCTCCTCCACCGCTTTTATGGCTTCCCGGAGGTGAGCTTGCCCCTCTCGAAAATGCCCCTGCTCCCGCTTGAGCTTGCCTAAGGCAAATTCAATCCGCCATTTGAGGGGCATTATCCCTACCCCCTCAGCCACGTTTAAGGCTTCCCGTAAGGCTTCCTCGGCTTGCAATGGTTTCCCCATCGCCAGGAAAATTTTCCCCCGGGTGAATTCCCCTTCGGCGATGAGCCATTGTACTCCCATTGCCCGGGCCAGTGATAGGGAAGATTCTATAGCTCCCTGAGCTTTTTCAGGGGAACCGAGGGCAAGGTGGGCTTTCGCTTTCTCCAGGAGAATCCAGGCCAAACGGAGTTTTTCCCCCGTATTGCGGGGGAAGGAGATGGCTTCCTCCAAGATTGGCAGGGCCTCCGAAGGACGATTGGAGCTGATGAGGTCAGCAGCCAGGTTTATCAGAGAGAGGTTTCGGGGACGGGGGATTTCCCCGGCTCTCGAGAGGGCTTCCCGATGGAAGGCTAATGCTTCCGGGAGGAAACCAAAATGCCGGTGGATTTCCCCCAGGGAGTTGAGGGTGCTGACTTCCGCTTCAAGGATGTTGGCTTCCCTGGCCTTGGCGAGGGATTCTCGCAACAAGGTGAGTGCTTTCTCCACATTGCCTTGCCAGGCCTCCCAAATGCCCCGGTATTTCTGTGCCAAAGCGATAACAAAGGGGTTCTCAGCATCTTCGCCCTGTTCCATTGCCTCTTGTAAAAAGGAGAGGGATTTCCCCCGCTCACCCCACATCTGATGGATGAACCCCAAGGCCACGAAGGTAAGGGCGGGGGCATCGCCTAAACCAAGCTCTTGGTAAAGCTTGCGGGCTTCCTCAAATGCCTTGATGGCTTCCCTGTAATCCCCTAAATTCACGTAAATGTGCCCTATGTTGCTAAAGGCATTGGCAGCTACGTGATGAAGCCCAACTTGACGGCAGAGTTTCACGGCCCGCCTGAGCACACGGAGTGCCCGGTTATATTGGTTTCCTAAGAAAAGGTCAATTCCGAAATTGCTCAACCGTACCGCCCGCCCTTTCTCATCACCAATCTGACAGCTTAATTGCAAGGCGAGGCGGCGGAAGCGCCGGGCCTGAGCGAGCTCACTTCTGATAGAATGATAATTAGCTATGAGGTCTAAGGCCATCGCTTCTATCTTGGTGGCTCCTATGCTGTGGGCAAGGGAAGAAGCCTCCTGAGCCAGGGAGAGGCATTGGTTCCAATCCCCTTTCTTCATTGCCACCGTCGAGAGGTCATACATTGCCAGGGCTGCTTTTTCCTTATCCCCCTCCTGCTGGGCAAGCTCCAGCATCCGGGAGTATTCCTCCCCCGCTTCCTGAAGGCGATTTAGAAGGAAATAAGCCCTGCCCCGAGTTTGACGTATCTCCATCAATAGGGAGGCAGGAGGGGAGGATTTGGAGGCCGCCTCCAAAGCCCACTCAAGATAATGGAGGGCAGTCTCGGGGGCATATCTGGCTAGCGAACGCTTCCCGGCCTCCAAGCTATAAAAGCAGGATTTACCCCACTCCTCAGCTTGATGGAAATGCCAGGCCAGCGCTTCTACGTCCTTGGTTTCCCTCTCCTCGATGGTTCTGGCTATCCTCAAATGGAAATGCCTTTTCCTCTCCCCGAGGGATTCGTATATAATGCGCCGGATTAGCTCGTGATTGAACCGGTATCCTTTTTCCTCCTCAACAATGAAACCCCTGTCTCGGAGCAAATTGGCAATCCTGAGGATTTCTTTCTCATCCCAGCCACCGCTATCGGTCCACAGGGAAAACGAGAAATTCTCCCCTATTACTGCCGCTAATTCTAAGGCCTCTCTGGCACGAGGTCCTAAAGTGTTCACCCGCTGCAAGGCGACCTCCTGTAGGCTGGAGGGCAAGGGCATCCGGGAGGCGATGGTGAATTGCCAGTTGCCATCTTCCCCTCGGAGCAGAAAGCCCTCGTGGTAAAGGGCAGAGAGCATCTCCAAGATGAAGAGGGGGTTGCCCTTGGTTTCTTGATAGATACGTTCGGATAACCCTGGCGGAATCAGGGTTCTATCTTCCCCCAGCCCCAAGGCGGCAGCGATGAGTTCTTCTGCCTCAGGGAGGGAGAGGGGGAGCAAAGAGAGGCGCTTGAGAAGGCCAGCTTTGTCTGCTTCTCTGAGCATCCTGCGGATGAGATAGCGCTGCTCGATTTCCTCCTTTCTTCCGCTGAGGACTAGGAGCACTCTTGAGCCGAATATCCGGGGCATTATGTAGTCCAAGGCTTTTACGGTGGCCTCATCGGCCCATTGGATGTCTTCGATGATGATGATATGGGGGGCGATAAAGCTTAAGGCCATTATGTAACGGGCTATAGCTTCCAGGAAACGGCGATGCTCCTGGGAGGGAGGCAAAGAGGGGTAAGGAGGTAACTCAGGCAGCCATTCCGTCAGCCTTGGCAGGATGAGGCTTATCCCTCGCAGCCATATCCCCTCGAGGATTCGGCTGAGTTGCTCGGCTCTCAGGGGGGAAAGGCCCTCCCTCAGGGCTTCCCGCAGGGGGTCGTAAGGCTTCTGTTCACCGAACTCCCGGCACTTCCCCCACAGCACCTTTGCCCCTCGCCAGCGAGCTCCATCCGCCACTTCTTCGAGGAGCCGGGTTTTCCCTACCCCTGCCTCACCTTCTAGGAATACAAGCCCTCCCCTGCCTTGTATGGCAGCCTCCACATAGCCCAGAAGCTCCGCTCGTTCTTTCTCCCGCCCTATCAGGGGAAGGGGCTTTCGTCCTTCCAGCGCAGACCGGGGAAACGCTTTGGTTCCCTCCCTCTCCCTGAGCGAGGCTAGGATTTGATGGTACAAGGCTGTGGTGGAGGCCATCGGTTCCACGCCGAGTTCTTCCTTCAGGGAGCGACGCAACCGTTCATATTGCTTTAAGGCCGAATGAGGGCGGCCTGTAAGCCAGTAAAGCCGCATTAGCTCCCGATGCATCCCCTCCCTTAGGGGGTCGTAATTGACCAGGAGTTGGGCATACCGGAGGGCCTCGTTGTAATCACCTCGCTGCTTGTAAAAGGCTATGATGTGTTCCAAAGCCTGGAAATATAGCTCCCGCAGCCACTCCCTCTTGGTCAGCACCCAATCCTCGTAGAAGCCTTCCATAAAATCGCCCCGGTAAAGTTCCACCGCCTCCTTTAAATTATGAATAGGCGAATCTTGAACCTTGATTCCTGATTCGTGATTCCTGATTCTTTTCTCAAATTCCTCCACGTCCAGCCAGTGGGGGCTCTGGGGGTTAAAGCCGATGCTCTCTTTTTCGACGATGATGTAAGTGCCCCGGGGGGTTGGAGGGGCTTCGATAACGGCCTTCAAACGCCAGAGGGCATCGGAGAGGTAGCGACGGGCCTTTTCCCCGGGGGCGTCAGGCCAGAGGAGGCCAGCAAGCTGAGAGCGGCTGTGGAGTTTACCCTTATGCAATACAAGGTAGGCCAACAGGGAGAGGGCTTTTTGGAGGGGCGGCAAGCACAGGGGTTTATCATCTTTTTCCAACCTCACCTTCCCAAAGAGGTAGATGTATAACATACATCCGCTCTTGCTTACAAGATTACACGGCAAGGAGGGTGGCATTCAGCCTTCTGTTTTTTCACTTAATCATTATAGCATAAATGGGTGGAGCAGCAAGCCGCTGTCAAGTACAGTGGGACTTTGTCCCAAATTATTGCAGACACAACACCTTTCTTGACTTCCTGCTTGTTCTCGCATAAAATAGCTCTGCACTTAGCTGTTGCAGGACTTTTGCTCCTCTTTCGCCCCTGCCCTGGGGCAACATCGCCAACTACGGTTAAGTGCGGGCTTACCCTTCGCTCTTGTGTAAATAGCTGCACGAGAGGGAGATGGCGTTTTGACATCAAAGGAATGCCTCCGAAGCAGGGATGCTTGTTAAGGGAAGTTATTTCTTCGACGGCAGCTTCGCTGCCGTCGAAGAAATAACCCCCTCCTTTTTGTGCAATCTTGTAAACAAGAGCGTTACCCTTTTCTTGGAGGTGATTTAAATTTATGGAGGAGATTTTCCGAGAGATAAACAAGGCACTGGAAGCCGGAGAAAGCCTGGCTTTGGCAACGGTGGTGAAAGTGCACGGCTCAGCACCCCGCAAAGAGGGCGCAAAGCTTCTGGTGAAAGCCGATGGCTCCACCCTGGGCACAATAGGAGGAGGCGCCTTAGAGGTAGCAATCATCCAGGCTGCTCAGGAAGCCCTCGTTAAAGGTGAACCTCGCCTCATACACTATGGCCTCAAGGCTGATAAGCATCCCAGTGACTACGGAGTGTGCGGGGGTGAACTGGAAGTTTTCGTGGATGTAATCACACCTTCCCCTACTTTGCTTCTGATTGGCGCAGGACATATAAGCCTTTACCTGGCCCGGTTGGCTAAGGAAATCGGCTTTCATATCGCTGTCCTGGACGACCGGGAGGAATTTGCCTCCCAGGAGCGTTTTCCCTTTGCCAAAATAGTACGGGCAGGGGACATAGGCTCCCTTCTGGAGGAAACGAAAATAACCCCCCAAACCTATGTAGTGATAGCCACCCGTTCCCACGAGCAGGATGCTTTGGCCCTGGAGAAGGTGATAGGTTCACCCGCTGCTTACATAGGTCTGCTGGGAAGCCGCCGCAAGGTTTCGCTAATCTTCAAAGCGTTGCAGGAAAAAGGGATTGACAAAGCCCTGTTGGAACGGGTCTGCGCCCCCATCGGCCTGGATATAGGCGCCGAAACCCCCGAAGAGATAGCGGTAAGCATCTTGGCTGAGATGGTGCTCCACAAGCGTGGCGGCACGGGCAGACCCCTCAGTTCCCTTAGGGGAATTGCCTCAGGAAAACGAGAGGAACATTAATTTATGGAAACCTTAACCGGCAAACTGGGTGATGTTTTAGGCAAATTGGGGCAGGCTTTCCTCAACACGGTCATCATCTTTACAGGGGCCTCGGGACTATTCGCCTAATACTTCTCGTAAGACCCGGTGGCACAGGCGGGAACTAATCCATATCTCCTCATCCTCTTCAATCTGCTGAAAATAGGAGCGTAGCTGTTCAGAAGTTAGGAGTTCGTGGCGATAAGCTTCCACGAGAATCCCTAATGTGCCCCGGACCTTCAACCCTCTCTTGCGGGCTTGCTCTCGTCCTTCTTCTTCATCTATCAGAAGCAAGGCCCCCTTCTCCAGGGCCAGGGCTATGCTTTCCTTCTCCCCTTTATCCAATCCAGAGGCGATTAGGTCTTGTGGGATTGCCGTTACTTTTTCAGGCTCCCATCCAACATCTATGAGGAAAGAGAAAAGTCGGAAAGCGTCTTCATAGCCTCTTTGCATTCCTGCGATAACGGCTTCTTCGTAAACGGCCAGGGGGATGTGAACTCTCCCATAAAGTTTACTAAGGATGTCTAGGAGGTTCAGCTTGGCGAGGGCTATAAGAGGACCTGCGTTAGAGACAACAGGAGGCATCAAGTCAATTCCTCTTTAACAGTTTTCTCTGAGAATTCCGGTTCTATCCCTCTTTTCTTGGCCTCACGGACAAGCTCTCTCTTGGGTATTCCCACCAATTCGGCAATATACCCAATGGAGCCTTTGCCTTCCCGATACAGGGCTAAGGCTTGCTCTATTTTGAGTTCTTCAGTCATCCGGGATTTAATGAAGCGCACGAAATCCAGCACTTCTGCCGTCTTCTCCTCGGGGAGTTCTTCCAGTTCGTGCAATAACATCTCTCTAACCGCTGTTTGAGCCATAACATACTACCTCCCACTTTTCTTCCCCCTTCTTTCACAGGGGTAGCACCCCATTTTAACCGTGGTTGGCAATGTTGCCCCACGGTGGGGACAAAAAAGGAAGCGTTTTTGTGGGCAAAATCCCACTTTCTTATGTGACCACGATTGAGTGTAAAGCTACCTTCACAGGAATTTTAGCGCAGAAAGCGGGTTTACGCAAGCGGGGCGGCGCAAAGGCCGCCCCGGTGATTTTACTGTCCCCTTAGCACAGCTCCCACCTTCTTCTTCAAATGCTTGATGATGCGTTTACGGAAGCGGTTGACCTCTTCATCGGTGAGGGTGCGGTCATCGGCCTGGAAGGTGAGGGAATAGGCCAGGCTCTTCTTACCGGGTGGAATGGGCTTGCCCTTGTATACGTCGAACAGCACGGCGCTGCGCACGAGAGGTTTCCCGGCCTCCATAATCAAGCGGCGCACCTCCTCGGCAGGCACTTCTTCGTCCACCACCAGCGCTATGTCCTGAACTACGGCGGGGAAGCGAGAGACGGGCTTGAACTCCCTGACGCTGGTGGCATAGCTTGCCAGCTTCTCGAAATCCAGTTCGGCGGCGTACACCTTCCACTCCTCCAGGTCGAAAGCTTCGGCCACCTCAGGATGGATGCGCCCAAAGGCGCCTACTGTCTCGCCGTTCACCTGTACGATGGCCGTTTGACCGGGGAGGAAGGCAGGATGTTCGGTGGGAGCGAAGGCGTAATCCCTTATCCCCATCCGTTCGAGCAGGGCTTCCAACGCACCTTTGAGGTCGAAGAAATCCAGCGTTCGGCTCTGACCGAACCAGTTCCTCTCGAATGCTTCTCCAGCCATTGCGATGCCTAAGGTGAGCCGCTCATAAGGCAGGTCGCCCTCTCTGGGCAAGTATACCCTGGCTATCTCGAAAATCTGCACGCCTTCTTCGTGACGGAGGTTGGAGGCCAGGTTCAGCAGAAGGCTGGGCAGGAGGGTGGGACGCAGGGTTACGTGTTCCGGCGTCATAGGGTTGGAAACCTTGAGGAGGGGATGTTCGGGGAGCGGAACACGGGCTTTGTCCAGAAGGGCCTCGTTGATAAGGGAGTAAGTCTTGACTTCACAAAGCCCGCAAGCTACAAGGACGTTTTTGGCGACGTTCTCCCAGTGCAGCTCCTCCGGGAAGGGCTGGTCGGGCACAGCGCCGGAAATCATCTCCGTGGGTATCTGGTCATAGCCAGCGATGCGGGCCACTTCCTCCACCAGGTCGGCCACCTGAGTGACGTCGCCCCGATGGGTGGGGACTGTCACTTTCAATGCGTTATCGCCTGCGTCCTGGCATTCAAAGCCCAGGCGGCTCAGGATGGTCACCACCTGCTCTTTAGGGTAGCTTATGCCCACCAACCGCTCCAGTTCATTGAGCGGGAAGAGGATTTCACGCTTGGGCGGGAGGGGGCTGTGCACATCCACTGCTCCTTTGGCGATGGCGCCACCTGCCAGTTCCCGGATGAGTTGAGCCGTCCGCCGAGCAGCCTGAAGGGGAAGGTGCGGGTCGAGGCCCTTCTCGAACCGGGTGGAGGCTTCGGTGCGTAGGCCTAGTGCCCTGGAAGTACGGCGGATGCTCACCCGGTTGAAGCTTGCCGATTCGATGAGGACGTTGCGGGTGGATTCAGTGACTTCGCTCTCCAGCCCGCCCATCACTCCGGCTATGGCTACGGGGCCTTCGGCATCAGCGATGAGGAGCATATCGGGATTTAACTCCCGCTCCACCCCATCCAGGGTAATGAAGTATCTATCATCCCCGGCCCTGCGCACGATTATCTTATGCTGGCGGAGCTTGTCGTAGTCGAAGGCGTGGATAGGCTGGCCCATCTCCAGCATTACGTAGTTGGTGACATCAACCACGTTATTGATGGGCCTCATCCCGGCGGCCATAAGACGCCGTTGCATCCAGGGAGGCGAGGGTTTTACTTCCACACCCATCACCAGTGTAGCCACATAGCGGGGACACAGGTCAGGGTCGGCAATCTCCACCGTTGCCAGTTCCGATGCGGGAGGGCCTTCTTCGGGATACTCGATGGTGGGGAGGCGCAGTTCGGCCCCGGTGAGAGCGGCCACCTCCCTGGCGATGCCGATGATGGAGAGGCAATCTGGCCGGTTAGCCGTGACCTCTATGTCCAGCACCACATCACCCATATAGTCCACCAGCGGCGTTCCCACAGGGGCGTCATCGGGCAGGATGATTATGGTTTCGTGGTTGTCGGAGATGCCCAGTTCTTTCTCCGAGCAGACCATCCCCGGTGAGAGCACCCCTCGGATGCGGCTGGGCTTGAGCTTGAAGTATCGCTTTTCGGGGGCGTAGGGGTCAATGAGGCGGGCACCGGCAAGGGCCAGCGCCACTTTTTGCCCTCTATCGCCTACCTTCAGGTTGGGTGCGCCGGTTACCACCTCGATGGGCTCCGGAGCCCCATAATCCACCACGGCGATGGTAAGCCTGTCGGCGTTGGGGTGGGGCTTGACTTCTATGATCTGCCCCACGAAGATTTTATCCCTGCCCCATTCGGCTCCGATGCGTTCTATTTCGGCCACCTCCAGCCCGGCCATCGTGAGCTTGTAGGCCAGTTCTTCGGGTGGTATGGTTATGTCCACGTAGTCTTTGAGCCAACTGAGTGGGACACGCATAAACACACCCTCCTTTGCAAGGATTGGGGTTGCAAGGGGCGGAGCCCCTTGCCAGGGGGTATGGGGGGTGTCCCCCCATCGTTAATAATCGGGGGACACCCCCCATAC
>DRAO01000432.1 GCA_011041825.1 Chloroflexota bacterium | reverse complement strand
GCGGGCCGGTGATCTTGTCCTCGTCCAGAAATGCCTGCCAGGGGTCGGGGTTGGTGCGCCACTCCGAGGGGAGCTCGGTGCGGCGCAGGATGCGTACCTCCACCGTCCAACGAGTTCCGGGCAGCTTTGTCACCCCCGGCGTCTCCAGCGGGAGCTCATATCCTTCCAGCAGCGGCACATCCTCCTGCGGGGTGAATCCTTCTTCCCCGATGAAGAAGATGCCATAGCCGATGGTCAGGAGCAACCCCTGGGGCAGGGTCACCTTCGTTCCCGCCCCTTTGGTCAAGAGGGCCCGGCGGGCGTCTTCGATGTGAATCCAGTTTATGTCCCGCAGTCCCCGGCGCATCCGGCGCACGGCTTCCCTCAGCACCGCCCGCTGCATACTGGGGTGAAGTTCTCGCCAGCGGGGTAGGGAGAACACGATGCCTTCGTCCTCTTCGGATTCCACCACCTGCGGCCAGACTGCTTCCAGTTGCTGGTGCAGGAAATCGTAGTCGTCGGCGAAGAGGCGGGCGGAGCGACGCACCAGCTCTTTGAAACGGGGGTTGAAGCTTTCGAGGTAGGGGATGAGTTCGTGGCGGAGCAGGTTGCGGAAGTAGGTGGTGTCCAGGTTGGAAAGGTCGAAGCGGGGTTGCAGGCCGTGTTCCCGGCAGTAGGCTTCTATCTCCGCCCTCGTTACCCCAAGCAAAGGCCGCACCAGCCACAAATCGTATTCCTTGCCGCCCACCACCAGGCGGGTGCGGGGGAGCATCCCCCTCAAGCCCGCCAGCCCCGAACCCCTGAGCCAGTGCATCACCACCGTTTCCACCTGGTCGTCGGCATTGTGCCCTACGGCGATGGTCCTGGCTCCCTCCCGTAGGGCCACTTCCGCCAGGAACTGGTAACGGGCGTAGCGGGCTGCTTCCTCGATGCCCATTCCCTCTTTGCGGGCTAAAGCGGGGACATCCCTGGCTTCCAGCGTTATGGGCAGCCCCCACTCCTTGGCGATGCGCTCGACGAAGGAGGCATCCTCATCGGCATCGGCCCCCCGGATCTGGTGGTGGAGGTGGGCCACGTGCAGGGAGATGCCCCATTCATCCTTCAGGCGGTTGAGCACGTGCAACAGGCACAGCGAATCCGGCCCCCCCGATACGCCCACGATGACCTTTTCGCCGGAGGAGAAAAGGCGGTATTCGGCTACCAAGCGGCGGATTTTGCCGAGCAACTGCAAACCTCGATTCGCCATTCCTTTTTGACTGTAACTTCAAGCGTTTTCATTAATACTCTATACTCCACTTCTAATCAAGGTGCTTTTAGATAGGTCTCCTTGAGCAGCAGTGCATCCTCTTCGAGGTTAGGGCTTTCGCATATCGCCAACCCCTTAACCCCGTAATCCTTGAGGGCCTGTAGCAACTCTACGTATCGCAAATCCGAATTCCTCAGGTTCAGGTGCTCTCGTTCCCCTTTGGGGCCGTATTCGATGCCTGAGATGTGGATGTGCATATCTGCCAGGGCTTCGGGGCCAAGTTCTCGCTTTATCAATTCCAGGATGGAAGCGAATTCCTCGTAAGAATTGTAAGCTCCTGTGCGGGCATGGATGTGGGCGAAGTCCACGCACGGGGCCACGCCTTCAATCTCCTTGCTCAGGGCGATGATTTCCTCCAGGGAACCAAATTGGGTGGGCTTACCGGTGGTCTCCGGGCGCAGCACAACGTCCACGCCCTCCTCTCGCAGGATGGCTGCCAGCTCTTCCAGGTGAGTTTTCACCCTCTGCATAACCACTTTAGGCTCATCATTGTGGTAGAAAGCGGGGTGGAAGACGATGTTGCGGGCTCCACAGAGCCATCCTACCCTGGCTGCGGCCAAAATCCTCTGGCGGCTTGCTTCTACCTTTTCCTTCTCGGGCGAATTCAGATTAACGTAATAGGGGGCGTGAACGCTGAGGGACACCTTCTCCCGGGTGGCCATCTCTCGCACTTTGGCCGCCGCCTTTTCCCCCATACTAACCCGGCGCACAAAGGCCAGTTCCATACAATCCAGGCCCAGTTCCCTGATGCGCTTCACCCCCATTTCGCTGGAACGCTTAGGCGTGCTGTGAGGGATGCCTGCGGTGCCGAAAAGCAGAGCCTCCATCTTCGCCTCCTTTTGCTATGCCCTTTAGTTCCCCGAACAATTCGCTTTGCCGGGCCCACATACGAGCTCGGTCTTCTTCCTCCTCATCATCGTAACCTAAAAGGTGGAGGACACCGTGGATGACCAGGATTGCAAGCTCATCTTCTACGGGGTGCCCCTGTTCCTCGGCCTGGATTACGGCCCTCTCATACGAGATTACCACGTCCCCCAGGTAATCCTGAGCTTCTGGAGCGCTGACAAACCCCTCCTGGTCATCCTGAGTCCAGAAGGCCAACACATCGGTGGGGACATCTCTTCCCCTGAATTGCTTGTTGAGACGGGTTATCTCCTCGTCATCTGTCAGGAGGATGGTCAGGGCGGCTCTTTCTCTTCCTTCGGCCTCTAATACGAAAGCGGCTGCTCGTGCTAGCCTCTCTAGTTGATCCTGCTTCAGGAAGGGCTTCCTTTGCAGGAGTTCCACCTTTAGAGGTTGCATTGGCTTTCTCCTTTTGCTCCGGGTAGGCCACCCTAGGGTGAAAGACTCCCTGGAGGATGGCTACAAACGTCTTGCGGATTTCGCTCAAATCCTTAAGGGTCAGGTTGCTTTCGTCAAGCTCACCGCTCTCCAGCTTTTCCTTTATGATTTTGCGGACGATTTCGTCAATTTCCTCCGGGGTGGAAGGATGGGCCGCTCGCACGGCAGCTTCAGCGGCATCGGCCAACATCACGATGGCGGTCTCCTTGGTCTGAGGGCGGGGACCTGGATAGCGGAAGTCTTCTTCCTCCACTTGAGTTTTCCCTTCCTTACTGGCTTCTTCGTAGAAATAGCGGACCAGCTCTGTGCCCTGGTGTTGGGTTATGAAATCCTGGATTTGGGGGGGGAGGTGGTACTTGCGGGCTAGTTCGAGGCCGTCTTTCACATGGCTGATTATTATCTGGGCGCTGGTTTTGGGGTCTAAGCGTTGATGGACGTTCACCCCATCCATCTGGTTTTCGACGAAGAAATAGGGGCGCAGGCTCTTGCCGATGTCGTGATAATAAGCTCCAACTCGTGCCAGCAAGGCGTTGGCCCCGATGCGCTCGGCAGCCTGCTCAGCCATATTGCTCACCAGGATGCTGTGGTGATAGGTGCCGGGGGCCTTGAGGAGAAGTTGCTGTAGGAGCGGATGGGTGGGTCGGGATAGCTCTATCAGATGCAAGGGGGTCACAAACCCGAACAGGCTGCCCAGCAAGAACGACCCTCCGAGAGCCAGGATGGTGGAGATCACACCGTTGATGAGGGCAGCCCCGGCCAGGGTTATGATGCCGGGGATGTCGTAGTTGCCCTGAGGGAGGCGGAAGGCCAGGATGACACCGAAGTTCACGCAGGCTAAGGCTAGCCCCGCCCAGAAGTACGAGTTTATCTTCTCGCCTCTCTTCAATACCAGAGCGGCAAAGACTCCCCCCATTGTGTAGTAAACGGTCAGCTCCAAGAAGTTTCCCGCCATATAGCCAGCCAAGATGCTCATAAGCACGGTTACCACCATTGCCACGCTAATATCTATGGCGGTGGTCAACAAAGCCGTCAGAGCAGCTAAGGGATAGAGGTAAGGGAGGACAACGTGGCCTGGTATCATCAGCTTAGCCGCTATTAAGAAAACGGTGGAAAGGGCGAAGAGGAGGTAGAGGAACCGTAGTGAGGTCAAGAGCTTGGGGAAAGCCAATGAGCAATACAGCCCCATCGCCACATTAAGGGTTAAAGCAAGCAATATGGGCCCTGCCAGCTTGCGCCAGTCTCGCTTGCTTTTCTTCAGCCCCAGAACTTCGAGGGCTTCCATCTCCAGCGGCCCCACCACATCCCCGGCCCTGACGATTATCTCCCCCTTTTCTATCGTCCGGTTGACGGGCTTCACCTTCTCCCTGGCAGCCCGACGGGCCTCTTCCGTCTTTTTGGCATTGTAAAAGGCATTGGGGCGGATTAGCTCGCCAACCAGGGCTACCACCGCTGCTGCCTCATCCTCCTCCAGTTGCCAGCTTACCATCGCCGGTATCCGGCGTTTGACCTCGGCAAGCTGGTTCTCCCTGATCTCCGTCCTCATAGCCCTGTCGAGGACTGCCTTTACTTCTTCGGCAACCCGTTGCCAGCGGCTTTCCTCCAGGGTTAAAAATGTGGTGATAACCTTACGGGGGAGGGAAACCTCAGCGATGGCTTCCAGCCAGGAGGCTTTCTCTTCCTCGGAGGCATAGGGGTCCTGACGGACAGCATCAATGAAGTCCAGGATGGCTTGGGCTTTGCTAAGCTGACGGCGGGCTACGGCAATCTCAGGGGGGTCATAGATAGCCTCAACGGCGGCTTCAGCTCGGTTTCGAGCTTCTTCGGTAAGGACTTCGCTTATGTAGGTTATTTCCCGTGGGGCCCTGATGTCATAAGGGCTGACATCGCCCTCTTTAAGGGCAATTTGTTCCCCAGGGCCGATTTCCAGAGTAAGGCTGAGAGCGGTCAGGATGGTGAAAGCAACCCCTAGTATTAAGGCTCGTGCTATCTGAGGCCAGGATGCTTTGCCTGTTTTTCCCGAATCATTTTCTTTCAATTTCATCGCCCAACTATAAGAACCCAAGGGAGGCCTTTATCTCAACAGGAGTTTTGCCGATGGGGAGAGGGCTTCTTTCACCTCTCGCCGGCCAATATCTCTCGTACAATTTTATTGACTAAACGCCCATCAGCCCGACCTCTGACTCTGGGCATAAGCACCCGCATTACCTGCCCCACTTGCCGGGGGTCGGTAGCTCCCACTTCTTCTATGGCCTGTCGGGCTGCTTCTTCAATCTCGCTTTCGGTAAGCGGTTTGGGGAGGTAAGATTCCAGGATGGCAAGCTCCCGCTTCTCCTGCTCCACCAGGTCTTCACGCCCGCCTTTGGCGAATTCTTCGATGGATTGGCGGTGTTTCTTGGCCTCGCTGGCGATGACGGCTATAACTTCTTCATCGGTGAGTTCCCGCATCTTCTCGACCTCGGCCCTGCGGATGGCCGTTTTGAGCATCCGCAAGGCCGTCTTGCGGTGCTCATCCTTCTGCTTCATCGCCTCTTTGAGGTCCTGGTCAATTTTCTCCTTGATGCTCATTGTGTCTCCTCCGTTGAGGGATGGGTAACAGGTAATTTCTGAGCAGCGGCAAAGCCGCTGCTCAGAAATTACCTATGAATTCTTCTTGAGTTCTGTCAGCTTCTCCCTAAGCAATTTAGAAGCCAGCTTAGGGTCGGCACGGCCTTTTGTGGCCTTCATCACCTGGCCCATAAAGAACCCGAAGGTGGATTCCTTGCCGCCCAGATACCTCTGTAGCGCATCGGGGTTGGCGTCGAGGACTTCTTCGATGACGGATTGGATGTAGGCGGTGTCGGTTATGCGGGAGAGACCCTTCTTTTCCACAATCTTCTGCGGGTCCTCGCCCGTCTCGAACATCTCCCGCAACACGGCTTTGGCGGTGTTCTGGTTGATGGTGCCCTCGTCCACCAGGCGCAGGAGCTTCACAAGCTTTTCGGGCGAAACTTTGACGTCTTCAAAGGAAGTGCCGGTGTCCCGCAGAAGCCGGAAGAATTCCCCGGTAATCCAGTTGGCTAGTTTCTTGGGCTCGGGATAGAGGGCCACGCAGGCTTCAAAGTAATCCGCCGGTTCTTTCTCGGCGGTGAGCACCCTGGCTTCGGCAGGGGAAAGGCCGTACTGCTGCTGGAAACGCTCCCGTCGGGCATCGGGAAGCTCCGGCAGCCGGGCTCTTATCTCCTCCACCCACTCCCGGCTGATGACCAGCGGAGGCAGGTCGGGTTCAGGGAAGTACCGGTAATCGTGGGCGTATTCTTTGGTGCGTTGGACTACGGTGATGTTCCGCTGGTCGTCCCAGCCCACAGTGATCTGCTCCACCGACCGTCCTTGCTCCAGCAGCTTTCTCTGCCGCTCGATTTCGTATTCCAGGGCTTGCTTGACGAAGCGGAAGGAGTTGATGTTCTTGATTTCCACCCGTGTGCCCAGCTCCTTGGAGCCTTTGGGTCGCAGGGAGACGTTGGCCTCGCACCGCATTGCCCCCTTTTCCATATCGGCGGTGGAAATCCCCAGATAACGCAGGATGGTGCGCAATTTAATCAGGTACTGGCGGGCCTCCTCAGGGGTACTCATATCGGGCTCGCTCACGATTTCCAAGAGGGGAATCCCGGCCCGGTTGAAGTCAACAAGGGTGTAATCACCCATATGGAAGAGCTTGGCCGTGTCCTCTTCCAGGTGTACTCGCCTTATCCGGATGCGCTTGTGACCGTTTTCAGTTTCTATCTCCAACCAGCCATTGGTGGCGATGGGCAAATCATACTGGGAAATCTGATAGCCTTTGGGGAGGTCGGGGTAGAAGTAATTCTTGCGGTCGAACTTGGCGAACTCGGCAATCTGGCAGTTAAGGGCCAGCCCAGCCATAATGGTGTATTCCACAGCCTTGCGGTTGATGACCGGGAGGCTCCCGGGCATCCCCAAGCATACCGGGCAGACGTGGGTGTTAGGCTCTGCACCGAAGGCTTCGGCGCTACAGGAGCAAAACATCTTGGATTTGGTGAGAAGTTGCACGTGTACCTCCATTCCGATGACCGCTTCGTATTCCACAGTACTCCTCCCGTAAATTACTTTCGAGGGCGTGATATGTGCGGAGAACATCAGCTACTTTATGAGTTGGACGAGGGTAATAATCAAAGCCGCTATTGATATAAACTGCCCAATCCAGAATATAAACATCCAGCGGATAAGCTCGGAATGCCTTCTTGCTATTTCCACCCGCAACCGGGATTCCATCTCTGTCATATCCTGTCGGATGCCAGCCTCCATTTTGGCCATATCCTCCCGGATGCCAGCCTCCATCTTTGTCATATTTTCCCGGATTCTGGCCTCCATCTTGGCCATATCTTCCCGGAGGCGGTTTTCCCTCTGGGTTATCTCTTCCCGGAGAGAGGAGAACAGTTCAGTCATCACACGTTCCAAGCGTGTAGTCTCCTCCGAAAGCCGCTTCTCGTAGCGGTCTTCCACCAAAACTAACAGATGCTGACGTTCATCCTCAAAGGCCCTATTCAGTACCTCGGCTAAAGCCAAGGACCCCTCAGTGCCCAACCGTTCCTGGAGAACCGGGGGCATAACGGTTATAGCCATCTTTATCCTCCGCCATCCTCATTTGCTTTTCTGTATAATACCACACCCTTTCCCTGAAAGCAATCCTATCATCCCTTAACCCTGGATAATTCCACCTTCTTGAGGCGGGGGTTGTGGGTGCGACCGGGGATACGGCCTCGCTTGGCCCTGGGTTCTCCTTCTACCTCTTTGATGTCGGCGGTGAAGTCAATGGGTGGAGCACCGCTTATGGCGCTCCCTACGCCAAAAGCATCCACCGGAGCACCTGTCTCCCGGAAGAGACGGATGCGCTCGACATCTATGCCCCCGCTGACCACAATCTTAACCCAGGGGAACCCGGCTTGGTCCAATCGAGCCCGTACTTCCTTCACCAAATCCGGGGTAACCCGACCTCGCTCGGGTGGGGTGTCCAGCCGCACCCCCCACAGTTTTTTGCCCATAGCCTTGGCTACCCGGATGCTCTCCTCCGCTTCGTCTTTGAACGTATCCACCAGAGCGATACGGCGAATCTGCGGAGGCATATGGCGGTCAAAAGCTTCCACAGCCTTCACAGTATCATTGAAGATGAGCACCATAGCGTGGGGGATGGTACCTATCGGTTCCTGCCCAGCCAATTTTGCCCCGGCAGGGGTAGCGCATCCAGCGCATCCTCCCACGATGGCAGCGTATTCCATCCGGGCGGCCACATCAGGGTGCACATGGCGAGCCCCAAAGCTGATGACAGGGATGTCTCCAGCGGCTTCCACGCACTTACGAGCCCCGGTGGCCCATCCGCTTTCGTGGGCCAGGATGCCCAGGATGGCTGTCTCGTAAATGCCGAAGCTTAGGTAAGGGGCAGTTATGCGCAGCACCACTTCCTTGGCGGCCATCTCCTCCCCTTCGTCTAAAGCCCAGACTTCAGCGTCCTCTGGCAGCACCACTGAAAGAAGCTCCAGTACTTCTTTCATCCCGCACAGGATACCAGGCTTGTTGGGGAAAACCTCCATAGTGACGACAGGGTTAAGCCCCTCGGCCTCCAGGATGGCTTTGGTGCGCAGGAAATATACATCTGCCGTTTCGCCCGAAAGGACAGGATGGGAGAACTTCGTGCCTTCCATAGCGACCTCCAGAAGCAATCTGAAGGGCTTTTGCGGCAGCTTTGCCACCGCAAAAGCCCCTTATACTACTTTAGCCCCCAATATCTTCTCGATGTGTTTGAGGGCGAACTCGTGGGCTTCAGGGTCAAAGCTGGCCACACAGTCCCTGGGGACCTCAACGATGTAATCCCGATTGCGGGCATCGGCCACAGTGTGCATCACACAGATGTCAGTGCATACGCCACAGATGATGAGTTTATCAGGGTTAAGGGCCTTGAGGCGTTCGTCCAAGTCGGTCTCAAAGAAGCCGCTGTAACGGCGCTTGGGGATGATGGTGCCTTTTTCCACGAATTCTTTGAGTTCGGGGATGATTTCTACCTCCGGCGTGCCCTTCACACAGTGAGGGGGGAACATCTGGAATTCTTTGTCGTCGGGGTCGTGGGTGTCTGCGGTGAAGAAGAGCACGGAACCTTTGGAGAGCTCCTCCTCCAGCAATTTACGCACGTTAGGGATAATCTTGCGGGCTTCCTCCCCACAGTAAAGGGGGAAGCCTTCTTCGAGGAACCCTCTCTGCATATCCACCACAATCACCGCATTCGCCATAGTCCACCTCCCGAAAAGACTGTTTCTTGGCAACGGCAAGGCCATCGCCAAAAAACGCCCTAATCAACTCTCTTAATCCTGGCCCCCAAGTTCTGAAGCTTCTCATCAATCTGCTCGTATCCTCGGTCTATCTGCTCGATGTTGAGGATTTCGCTGGTACCTTTGGCGCAAAGGGCGGCCAGCACCAGTGCCATCCCAGCCCGTATGTCGGGGCTGGTGACCTGCTCGCCGTGGAGCCTGGACGGCCCGATGACCACCGCCCGGTGGGGGTCGCACAGGATTATCTTGGCTCCCATCGCAATGAGCTTGTCCACGAAGTAGAGCCTGCTCTCAAACATTTTCTCGAAGAAAAGCACCGTCCCCCGGGCTTGGGTGGCCACCACCAGGGCAATGCTCATAAGGTCGGCGGGGAAGCCCGGCCAGGGGGCATCATCAATCTTGGGCACAGCCCCATCCATATCGGGGGTTATGGTCATCTCCTGCTCGGCAGGGACGAAGATGTCCTCCCCCCTTATTTCCACCTTTACCCCCAGACGCTCGAAGACCAGGAGCGACATCCTCATATTCTCAGGCACAGCCTTGCGTATTAGAATCTGGCCCCGGGTGACGGCAGCCAAGCCTATGAAGCTGCCCACTTCGATGTGGTCGGAGGGGATTTCAAATTCGGTGCCGTGGAGCCTTTCCACCCCCTCTATCACCAGGGTGTTGGAGCCGATGCCTGAGATGCGGGCTCCCATCTGGTTGAGACAGCGGGCCAGGTCCTGGACGTGGGGTTCTGATGCAGCATTGCGGATTACAGTGGTGCCCCGGGCCAGCACGGCAGCCATAAGGGCGTTTTCGGTGCCGGTTACGCTGGTCTCGTCCAGAAGGATGTCGGCACCGTGGAGGGATGGGGTCTTCAAGTAATATCGGGCGTTGGTATCAACCTCTGCTCCCATTGCCTGGAAGGCCAGGAAGTGGGTATCCAGGCGGCGTCGCCCTATTACATCGCCCCCTGGAGGGGCCAGCCTCACCTCACCACAGCGGGCTAACATTGGCCCGGCCAGCAGGATGGAAGCTCTTATCCGGCGGCACAGGTCTTCCCGCAACGATGTTTTGACGATGCGGGAGGCTCTGAGGGTGACCTCTCGTTCATTGGTGAAGTTCACCTCCACCCCCAGGTCTTCAAGGAGCGCCAGCATAGTGTGCACATCGCCGATACGGGGGAGGTTGCGGATGACCACCGGCTCATCTGTAAGGAGAGAGGCAGCCAGGATGGGAAGGGCTGCGTTTTTGTTCCCGCTAGGTGTTATTTCCCCCTCAAGAGGGTGACCGCCTTCGATGACGAACTTACCCATAGCCTTTACCCCCTCACAAGGATTTTGTCGCCCCGGCGAACGTTGAAGGTTTGGGCCGCATTGCCTTGCCGGATGGCGATTTCCAGCCGGCCTGTGCTGCCTATGTAGGCCAGGGGCTTACCCGGTTCCACATCGGCAAAAGTGCGCTTCAGCCCCTCTATTTTATGGCCGGCAACTTCCACGACCACGTCTCCACTTATGTGCTTTTCTTCGAGGTTGGTGATGAGATTACCAAAGCGGTCAACGTGGAGCACATGGCCTACGATGGTGCCATCGGGGCGCTTGAGGGGGTAAGGCCAATCTAAGAGCACCGGATCCTGAACAGGCGTTCCCATCTCCTCCAGAGGGACACCTCGGGACAGATGAGCTGCCACCGGGGCAAAGATGTCCCGCCCGTGAAAAGTTGAGCTGGGCTCGGGGAGCCAGTAACGTGGCTCGGTAAGAGCCACGATTTTGTGCACCTTTTCCTCTTTCAGGATGCAGGTCAGGAGGCCGTTATCGGGGGCCACGAAGAAGGCCCGTTGGGTTTCCACTGCTATAGCCCGTCTTCGGGTACCTACGCCGGGGTCCACCACTGCCACGTGGATGGTTCCGGCGGGGAAATAGGGGTGCGAAGTGGTCAGCAAGTAAGCGGCTGTCCATACATCTTGGGGGGGCACATTATGAG
>DRAO01000428.1 GCA_011041825.1 Chloroflexota bacterium | reverse complement strand
GACCGTAGTTGAGGTAGCTCTCCACTTAATCGTGGTCACATAAAAAGTGGGATTTTGTCCCGAAAAGAGAGGCGTTTTTGTGGGCAACGGCGAAGCCGTTGCCCACAAAAACGCTTCCTTTTTTTCTTTTTTTGCCTCCACCGTGGGGCAACATTGCCAACCACGGTTAAATGGAGTGCCACCGTAGTTGACACCCCTTCGCATTTATTGTAATATGGAAGTGAAGCAGCTTTACATTAGTGCATATTCCGGAGGAGATGCCCTATGGATAAAAAGGTTGTCAATTTCAAGGAGGTGGCTTTAACCCTCAAGCAGCCTTTTACCCGCAGTATCCTAGCCGATGTGGATAATTACAGGGCTTATCTGAGCAGGTTCGAAGGCACTTATGTTTACCATAAGCATCCCAAGGATGAACTTTATATGGTGTTAGAAGGGGAGATTTTCATTGACTTCCCCGATGGCACCAGCGTCCAGCTAAAAGAGGGTGATATATGGGTAGCCAAGGCCCACCAGGTGCATCGCTCCCGTTCCGAAAAAGGCTCCCTTGTCCTTATGTTCAAGGCTAAGGGACTGCCTTCCGAAATCATCAACAGGGAAGAGCTATGAGGCTAAAACTCTCCTTAATCCAGATGGACATCTCCTGGGGTAAACCCGATGAGAACTGGGCCCGAGCTGTACTCCTCATACAAGAGGCCAAGCGATATGAATCCCAGGTAATCGTCCTGCCAGAGCTGTGGTTTTCCGGATACGCCTTGGAGGAAGCCAAAGCTTTGGCTTCGCCCCTGGGCAAAGGGTCGTTCCAACACCTATCTATTTTGGCCCGAGAAAACGGGGTGTATATCATTGGCTCCACCCTTGAGGAGAAAGAAGGGCATTTTTACAATACTGCTACAGTCTTTTCCCCGGATGGAGAATTGATTGCCCTTTACCGGAAGGTGCACCTCTTTGCGCCTATGGGGGAGCAGAAGCACCTCTCCGGTGGGGAGGAAGCCCGGGTGTTTCCCTTCCCCTGGGGCAAGGGGGCTTTGGCCATTTGCTATGACCTCCGATTCCCGGAATTGTTCCGTAAATATGCCCTGGGAGAGGCTGAAATAGCCTTCATTCCCGCCCAATGGCCTGAGGCAAGGATAGAGCATTGGCGTCTCCTGCTCCGGGCTCGAGCTGTAGAGAATCAGATGTTCATCGTGGGGTGCAATCGGGTGGGGGAAAGCCAAGGCACCAGGTTCGGCGGCCACTCAGCGATATATGGGCCCGGCGGAGAGCTTATTGTGGAGGGGGGGCAAGAAGAAATCATCCTCACTGCTTCAATCGAATTGAGCCAAGTGCAAGAGGTGCGGAAAGCCTTCCCCGTCCTGAGGGACAGGCGTCCTGAGGTATACAACCGTTAGATTCCGCTTCGTTGGCGGGAAATGGTCCAGGTAATATGAAGTGGAAATTTTGCTTGGTCTTGATACTCCTTATCCCCTGGGTCCTTACGGGCTGCACACCCACAGAGGTTCCTACCCCTACTCCAGAGGAAGCTTGGGAGCTGACTCCTCAGGAGAAAGAATACCTCATCAAAATGCGGAGATACGCCTCCTTTGCAGCTATAGTGAGGGCCAGGGGCATAAGCTCCGGTGAGGCTGATATAATCCTGCTGGAATTGGAATACATTACCCCTCCCCCGTCTCTGAAGGATGCTCATCAGAAGGTGATGGAGGGCTACCGTTTCATAAAAGAAGGCAGGCAAATCCTGGAGAAACACCCCCGGGGCGAAGAGAAGGCCGAGGGATATTTTCTCATAGACTGGGGCATCAGGTATCTTTTCGAATTCATAGACGATGTGAACCTATTTCTGGAATCTCACCGGAGGTAGATAGCTCCGCCTCCTGTAGGAGGAGGTTGTTTCCTTCGAGGGCAGCTTTGCCACCCCCGAAGGAAACGCTCCTGTTGCTCAAAGCTTATTTCTCTTCCCCTTCTTTAGCAGCTTTCCCTTTCGCCACCACCTCCACCTCTGGTGCCTCTTCGGCAGCTTCCTCCTCTTCTTCCTCCTCTCCGGCCCATATCACCCGCACCACTTCTTCCTCCAGGGGGGTGACAGGGGTCACACCGGGAGGCAATTTCAGGTCCTTAACAAAGATGGCATCATCTACTTCTTTGAGGGAAGAAATGTCCACCTCAATCTCTGGTGGCAGGTCGGTCGGCAAGCACTCCACCTCGAGCATTTCCAAGGAGTGGAGCAGTATGCCCAGGCCCGAGGCCACCGCCGGTGATTCTCCCTTGAGCACTATAGGCACCTCGGCAGTTATCTTTTCCTCCACAGCTACTTTGTAGAAGTCCACGTGCCGGACAACCTGAGCTATGGGGTCCCGCTGGATGTCCTTTATGAGCACCATATGGGGTTCATCCATCCCCTTCACCCTTAAGGTTATAAGCCGGCTCATCCCGGCTTTCTTAAAAGCCTCCCTGAAAGCCCGCCTTTCCAATTGGATAGGGATAGGCTCATCAATATGCCCATAGATTATCCCAGGGATATATCCTTGAGCCAGAAGCCTCTTGCTCTTCTTCTTTAACAGCGTCCTCCTCTCAGCGCACAATTCTATAACTTCCATAATCCCTCCCTCTCTCATCAATGTGTTGATTGCTCATAGGATTTCCCAAAGCTCCTTCAATGACAGGAGAAAAGGGGAGCTTGTAGCTAATTTACAGATGCCTTCTTTCCCTTCAGCCTCTAGCTGGGTGATTACCCCCTTTGTTAGATGGCGCCGGTCCTGCGCAGAAAAGCCTTCAACAGGGAGAATAGCCCCAGCATCGCCCCTACCCCCAGGCCGAACTTGAAAGCCGTGTTGGTATCAAAGAGGGTCTCAAGCGAGCCTTCTATCCTGCGAGCCAGCACGATGGTAGCCCTGGCATCCTGCATCTGAACAGCATTAGCAATTACCGCTCCCGCCTGACCCTCGTTTAAACGGAACTCCTGAGCATTAGCGAATCCAACGCTGCTTTTTTCAAAGTAACCTTCACCGGTATTGGCGATAAGCACCAGGCTCTTTTCGGCCCGGAGTTCATCGGCGTATACCGTCTCAGCACCGGATTGATACATATCCACTTTTGAGGCAGAGATGTGAGAAGCTCCGCTCTGGTTCATTTTAACATCCTGGGCTGAGACATCTCCAACCAATTCACCTTCCAAAGTGAGCAATTCTTGTTCTAAATTTTCCACCTTTGTTTCTTCCATCTCAGGAAACTCCTTTCAATGCGATATTTTCCGGCGGCCTATTCTAATCCACAACCCAGATTTAGTCAAGTTGCCGCTTTCGCTCACGTAACTAGAAAACCACTCTTTGGAAAGAAAATAGGAGATGTTTTCGTTCGAGGACTTCGCCAACGAACGAAAACACCTCCCTTAGGCCTCTAAGGGGCGAAAGCCCCCAAGCGAGGCAATGGGCGCTCTAGCAGGCACCCATCACCTAGGTGCTCTCCACAACCGGCTCCTCCCGAGTGCCCAGGAATATGGACTTCCACATCCCGAAAACCAGGGCTGCGTAGAAGTGTATGAGGGCCAGCACGATTACGAGCACAGCTCCTAAGAAGTGAACCGCTCGGGTGGAAGCCGCTGCTTTAGGATAATCTGCCACTATGAAGTGGCAGAGTCTGTGGACGATATTCAATGCCCCCGGGAACAGCAAAGCCAGGCCGGATACACCCACCACAACCCAAAGCAAAAACCACCCCCACCACGCTAACACCTCGGTAGGGACGAGCTTTTCGATGTAATCTCCCTTCTCCGGATCGTATTTCACAGGCTCGTGGACCCTTTCGCCCCGCAGGAATGCCCTGATTTCCTCTACGAAGAAATCGAAGCCATAAGTTATACGAGAGACCCCAAACCACCTGTACTCTCCACTCATCACAAAGTAGTAAATGAAGAAGATGATGGTTGCCCCCCACATCAGCCCTACCACTACGTGGAGAGACCTCGCTATACCCCGGGGAATGGGGACAAAAGCAGCCCCTTCGCTAACGCTGAAGCCAGTCAGGAGGAGAATGAGCATCTCGGTGACGATAAGCCAGTGGAGAGCTATGAAGAGCTTTGGATGCCTGACCACTTTCATCCTTTTATTCTTCTTCCCCATCTTTCTCCTCCTTGCCCCTGAGGTTGCTCACTGCCAGGTGAGCGCCGATGCCGGCAAGGGTGCCAACGGTAGCAGCACCGGCCCAGGTGCCTACATTAACACCGAAAGCCGTCCTCAGCGTGGATTCCGCAATGTGAGGCCTCAAATCCTGGTGGCAGGATTCGCAATTCATAAAGCCCTTGGTGAATTGGCCTTCCTCGTAGTTCTTGCCCATATAGTGGCAGGTCGTGCATTCAGCGGTCTCGCTGCTGAGCTTGAAGGGATAAACGGTCTCCAACTCGCCCCTCAAGCTTGCGTTGAGGAATTCAACGGCTTTGGCAACCGTGTCACCGGTAAGCCTGGCGCACCTTTCGCCCCTTTCCGGTGACCCGCTGGCATAGCCTGATCTGACACACCACTTAGACACGCTTATGTGGCATAAGACCGAACCACTTACGCTTTGGGGAAGGGCCTTATCTGACTTGTATTTCGGAACGAGGAACTCATGTCGGACTGCGTACCCATTGCTTATATCCGAAGGGAACGATGTCTCCTCGTACCATCTGAACAGCATCTTTATGATCTTTTGCGCCTTGCTCCACTCGGTCGCCATATTTATGGCGGCGGCGGAACCGTTAAGCGCACCGCAAAGGCTTGCCCATCCCACGCCTCCGGCAACGCCGAACTGCATAGGCACGGGCACCGATGGCTTTTTCCCTTCGCTGAGGGCCTTGAGCAGTTCATCCTTGCTGGGGATAGGGACAAGGGTGTAGGGATAGCCGATCTTTTCCCTCAAGGCCCACATTATGGCCCAGAAAGCACCGCCTCCGCATCCAAAGCAGTAAAGTCCGAGATGTCCGAGCTTCCTCACATATTCGGGGTCAAGTTCCTCATACTTCCAGGGGAGAGGAGGGGCTTCCTCAAGAGAAGGCGAGTAGGGGGAATAGGCTAAGCTTACTTTAGGGAAACCTAGGATGCTCAGGCCCGAAGCGGCGAGCAGACCCTTGATGAAGTCTCTCCTGTTCATCTTACACCTCCTCGTGTAATGGGGTTTAGCAACAAGATTGTGATGACTTTATCAATATACCACTAAAGGTTCAAAATGTCAAACATAAGTATCGCATATATCATTACTTTTGTGCACCATAAGTGAACCCAACAGGTTATATCTTCAGTTAGGGGAAAATACCATCAAAAAGCCTTTTTAGCCTTGCCTTGAGAGAAGGACGCTCATCGAACAAGATGAGAAGGTACTTTTTCAACACGTCAGGTTGACAAAGGGGTAATCTTGGTGTATCATTAGTGATGCTTCCAGAAAAGTTAGCTGCCTGGTGCTTCTACTTGAGGCATCTGGCGGTTTAGGAGCGGAAAGAATGTGCGAAGCAACGGTTTTTCTGGTAACCGATGACCGCCAGGAAGAAGTGATGCGAGATGTAGTCCTGGTGCAACCTGAAGATGACAAGCTCTTGCTGGTGAATTTGCTCGGCGAGCAGAAGCTTATCAAAGGCATTATTAAGCGCATTGATTTCATCAGGCATATCCTGGTCCTCGAGAAGGCCGAATCGTAAGTCAAAGTTGTTGAAAGCTGGGAAACGCCACGGAGGCTTAAGGGCGCAATGTGAACCTCCGTGGCTTTTTTTATTTTGGGAGGATTCCGCTTTTTGTGCGGTTTTAGGTAGCTCCACACTTCTATGGAAGAGGCGGCGTATATGTGAGTATTTTGTGAGTGATGGGTGTTATAATGCCCTAAAGAAATCTTCAAGGAGGGGGTGCCATATGAAGGGGATGCGTCGTGCTTACTGGCAGGTGATTTACGTCCTGCTAGTTATATTGGCTTTGCTTCTAGCCAGCGGTGCGCCGGTTAATTTCAGTGGACCTGGAGGGGCTGCGCCACCGTAAAGATTAACCCCGGGTTTCGCTAATTGATATTAATAGTTGCTTTTACAGCGGCTGTAATAGGAGCGCTCCTGTGCGGAGGGAGATTAAGCCACCTGGCTCTGGTTAAGGTAAGGGCTGGGTGGCTTGTAATCGGGGTTTTCCTCGTTCAAGGGTGGATCATTTACTCCTTTTATGGCGAATTATCCGGGCCCTGGGATTGGCGAGGCATCATCCTTATAATCTCTTACTTGCTTCTGATAATCTTCCTCTGGCTGAATCGCCATCTCAACGGGGCCTATCTGATTCTCTTAGGAGTGCTGCTCAATTTCACAGTCATCGTGGCTAATGGAGGTTTTATGCCTGTGACCGTCGAAGCCCTCGAGAGAGCAGGCCAGTTAAATCTGGTGGATGAGCCCAAGGAGTGGGTTAAGGTCAAGGCCACCAAAGACGTTATCCTGAGCAGGGAGAAGACAAAGCTCTGGTTCCTTACAGATGTATTTGTTATCCCCCCGCCCTGTCCGATAACTTCTGTTTTCAGTCCAGGAGATGTGCTGGCAGGGGTGGGGGTCTTTTATTTTTTCTTTAAAACTCTCAGAAGAGGGAGGGATAATGGCTAAAGAAGCCTTGCAAGAATTAGTAGGAAAGGCTATAATTGATAAGGAATTTGAGTACAGGTTACTGCATCAGCCTGAGGATGTCCTTGGGACTTTAAATTTATCTCCAGAGGAGGAGAGCGCAGTTCTTTCCATCAAGGCTAATTCCCTATCGCAGTTTGCAAGCCAGTTGCACAAAAAATTTTTTAAGGAGGTGACTCTATGGCGCCCAAGACTCGCACTGAACAAATAATACAACGCCTTAAGGAACTGCAGGCAAGCACCCCGGATATAGAAGCATCAGCAGTGGTGAGCGTGGACGGATTGATAATCGCCTCTGCTTTGCCTGCTGACGTAGAAGAAGACAGGGTCTCAGCTATGTCGGCAGCTATGCTCTCCCTCGGTGAGAGGATTTCCAGTGAGCTAGGGCGTGGCACCCTAAATCAGGTTTACATAAAAGGTGATGAAGGCTATGTCGTCCTGATGTCCGTGGGAGAGGATGCAGTTCTAACTGTTCTTGCCCGCAAGGAAGCCAAGCTTGGCCTTCTCTTCCTGGATATGAGGAGGGCTGCCGATGATTTGGCCAAGCTTCTGTAAAACTTAACCCCGGGAGGTTAAAAGTGGCTGAGGAGAGAAAGCTTTTCTACCCCAATAAGATAGTACGGATATACCTGGAAACCCTTGAGGAAGTAATGGGCCGTAATGGCCTGAGCGCCGTCCTAAACTTGGCCAAATTACCACACCTTATAGATAACTATCCGCCTAACAACCTGGACAAGGCTTTTCCCTTTGAAGATTTTGCCGCTATTAACCAGGCCCTGGAGGATATGTACGGCCCACGAGGAGGCAGAGGGCTGGCCCTCAGGGCGTCCCGGGCTTCCTTTGACAAGGGGCTGAAGGAATTCGGGGCTGTAGCAGGGGTGGCCGATGCCGCCTTCAGGTTGCTTCCCTTAAAGGTGAAAATGGGTATGGGCCTGAAGGCTATGGCGGATGTCTTCAACCGTTTTAGCGATCAGGTTACCAGGGTGGAAGACAGAGGAGACCATTTTGCCTATATTATCGAGGTATGCCCTGTGTGCTATGGCCGCCGTTCTGATAAGCCCGTATGTTATGCCGCTTTGGGCCTGCTCATAGAGGGGCTCAGGTGGGTCAGCGGGGGCAAGGAATTCGATGTAGAAGAGGTTAAATGTATTGCCGCCGGTGACCCCGTATGCGAGTTCATCATCCCTAAGAAGCCTAAAGAAGGCTAAGGCAGGTGTAAGAATGGCCGAAGGGCGAATCCTTATCGTTGAAGATGACGTGGAATTGGCCGAGACTCTCGGTGATTACTTCGAATCCAGAGGCTACGAGGTGAAAGTGACCCATCTGGGTGAGGAGGCCGTATCTATCTGTCGTGACTGGGTCCCGGAGATAGTCATCCAAGACATCCGGCTCCCCGACATTGATGGATACGAAGTGGTACGGCATCTCCAACAGAATGTACGGACAAGGCAGGTGGGGGTGGTCTTCCTCACTGAGCTTACTAACCGGGATTATCGCCTTCGGGGCCTGAAACTGGGGGCTGTGGATTACATAACAAAGCCGTTTGATTTGGAAGAATTGGGGCTGAGGGTAAGCAATGCGATTAAAGCCTTGCAACGCCCTCGCCCTTTTGACCCTATAACCAATTTGCTTAGGAGAGAGGCCCTGAAGGATGAACTCTTCTCAACCATCAAGAAGGGGCGATGGGTCGCTTTGAGAATTGTGCTCCAGGGGATAGAAGACTTCCGGGATTTCTATGGCTTTGTAGCAGGCGATGACCTTCTCAGGGCAGTGGCTTTGGTCATCAACAATGCACTGAACCGTCACACTAGTGGGAGGAAGATAACCGGGCTTCTCGGTGAAGCCGATTTCCTCCTTGTCATTCCCTCACGAGAGGCTGATAGAATAGAAGCCACCCTGCGGGAGAGGATTGGTAAGACCGTGAGTTTCTTCTTCCCTGCCGGGGAATTTGCTCGCTTGCCTGCGGAGGAGGGTTCCCCCATTATCAAGGTAAAGATGGGGAAGGCATTGCTGGACCAGCAAGTTCACCGTTCGTTGAAAGATATTGAGAAGGCTACGGAGCCATTGGAACTTGTATCCGTTATCAATGTCGAAGGGAGGTCATAAATTACAAAGCCGAGGGCATCTTTACCCTCGGCTTTGTAATTAAGGAGGAGAATCCAGGGTCGCTGGCCTTGCCCCCTACACCCCGTTCTCTATAATACCCCAAAATCGGGGGCTTTTCTTGACGATTACCTTACGAAAAGCTTACGTTTTCCTTTCATCCTGAGGCTCTTCAGGAAGAACAGGGGGGATAAGGCCGGTTTTTTCCCTGATAATTTGGATGGCCTCGCTTATCTGTTTGGTGAGGGGTTTCCACTCCAATCCCATTATTTCCAATCGAGGCTGAGTGATGGGCAGGAGCAGTTTGTGCCCAGGGGCCAGAGCCACAGCCTCGGCAATGCCGGGGGTTACCTCCCCCAGCATAGAGTGAGGGATGAGGACACTCAGAGGAGCGATTATGAAGTCGGCTTCCCTGATGGAAATGCGGATGGCATTCTCACCACTGGCCCCTCGGTTAGCCCTGGCTTTCATCATCCTATCCGTGGCTACAGCATTGGTCCCAAGGGCGATGATTTCCACATCGAGGGGCAATTCCTGACGCAATTGGCTGATTATCTGAGCGCCTATCCCTCCTCCGAGTCCGTCTACAACGGCTATAACCATAACATCGCACCTCTCTCTCGATCTTGGCAACAGTCACAATTTTAACATCTGCCAGAGGTTCTGTCAAAAAGCTTTCCGGTGAGGGTGTTGAATAAGTGCCATGCGGAGTAGTTTCCAACCCCGGAGTTTTTCAACACCCTCTCCATTTGCCATTATGGAAATTAGCTGTATAATACCAGGTGGAGGTTAAAGCCCGTGGATACAACTCAAATCTTAAAGAGACTCTCCGAAGCCGTGGGGATTTCCGGGAACGAATCAGAAGTGGCCCGCATCCTCGGCGAAGAACTCAGCAAATACGCTGATGAAATAAAGACCGATGCGCTGGGTAATGTGATTGCCCTCAAGAGGGGGGTAGGAGCTCAGAGACCTCCCCGCATTATGCTGGCTGCTCATATGGATGAGGTAGGGTTAATGGTCTCTGAAATCGAGGAGGGGTTTATCCGCTTCACCACGGTAGGAGGAGTGGATACCCGCATACTCCTTGGGCAGGAGGTCATCGTCTATGGGAGGCGCCCCCTCCCAGGGGTGATTGGCAGCCGTCCACCTCACGTCCTCTCCCGGGAGGAACGCAAGAAGGTAATCCCGAGGGAGGAACTCTTCATAGATGTGGGGTTGTCCGGCGAAGAAGTTAAGGAGCTGGTTAGAGTAGGCGATTTTGTGGCCTTTGTCGGGAAGTTCACCAAGCTTCAGAACGATATGGCCTCAGGTAAAGCCTTTGATGACAGGGCTTCGGTAACGGCGCTCATCCACTGTCTCGAGCACCTTTCTCACACCAAGCATAAAAGCGATGTGTATGCCGTTGCTACTTCCCAGGAGGAAGTAGGGCTAAAGGGAGCTATGGTCAGCGCTTACGGTATCGCCCCGGACCTGGCTATAGCGGTTGATGTGGGCTTTGGAGAGAGTCCCGGTATCCCTGAATCCGAAACTCTGAAAATAGGCCAGGGACCAGCCATTGCCGTAGGCCCTAACTTCCACCCTCGCCTTCAGGAGGCTTTAGTTGAGGTAGCCAAGGAGTTGGAGATACCTTATCAGGTCGAACCGGTGCCTGGCCGCAGCGGTACCGATGCCTGGTCCATCCAGGTAGCCCGGGAAGGCGTCCCTACAGCTTTGCTCTCTATCCCTCTCCGTTATATGCATACTCCTGTGGAGACCCTTTCCCTGAAAGACATTGAGCGCACCGGCTACCTTATGGCCAGCTTCATAGCCAGGCTGGATGAGGATTTCCTGGAGAAAATCCGGCTGGATTAGGGCCTGCTCATATTGCTTTACGAAATTACCCGGAAATCCCCAGCCCTGTGCTGAAGAAAAACTTGGGAGGAGAAAACCGTGCTCTTAAAACAGCTATCCGAGGCTATCGGCGTATCCGGTTGCGAAGATGAAGTCCGCAGAATTATCCGTGAGAATGTGGAACCCTATGTGGATGAGATTTCCGTGGATAGCCTGGGGAATCTCATCACCTATAAGAAAGGGGAAGGGCAATCGCCCCTCAAGGTGATGCTCTCCGCCCATATGGATGAAGTAGGTTTTATGATTACCTATATTGACGAGAAAGGCTACCTCCATTTCCGCCCGGTGGGAGGCATTGATGAGCGTATCCTCCTCGGCAAGAGGGTGG
>DRAO01000117.1 GCA_011041825.1 Chloroflexota bacterium | reverse complement strand
GACAAAGTGCGTGGTATGGAGATCACCATTGTAACCACCGCCGAGACGGATGAGGAAGCAAAGAGGTTGTTGGAGCTACTGGGGATGCCATTTAGAAAGCGATAGAGGGTTATTTTGGGCTGGTGAAAGCCCCTTAATAAAGGATTAGGAAATGATGAGGTTAAAAGAAGCCAAGAGGAAATTTAAGGGAGAGTGGATTGCTTTTAAAGTCCATAGTGATGGTGAAGACCCAGAAGGAGAAGTGGTTTTGCATAACAAGGACCGACGGGCTTTCAACAGGGAATTGGTTAAGTTGAAGCTATCTGGTGTTTACATAACATACGCAGGCCCTGTTGTCCCTGAGGATTATGCGGTAATGTTCTAATTGGTATCAGGTGAAGATGAGAATTCCAATCAGTGTTCCAATAGTGATTAGGAATGTTAAGATTACAGGGCCAGAGGGATGGGTTGGGGTAGATTTAATCTTAGACACAGGAGCAGCCTTTGTCTCACTTCCTTGGGCAGTGCTTAAGGTTATAGGCTATGATCCTGCAATAGTTCCTGATCGCCAGGAGATAATAACTGCTAACGGTGTGATAGAAGTACCTAAACTTCGTGTGAAAAGCATAGAGATGGGAGATATCAAGGCTTATAATGTGGAAGTCATTTGCCATGATATACCAGAGCTTGCAGGTGTTCAGGGGCTTTTAGGGTTAAGCTTCCTAAAATGCTTCAAAGTGATACTGGACTTCAGAGAATCTGTTTTAGAGATTACATAATCTCATTTTCAAGGAGGTGCTGTGGCTAGGAAGTGTATGATTTACCGGGAAAAGAGGCGAAAATATAAAGTCAGGGTTCGCAACCGCTGCCAACTCTGTGGACGCCCTAGAGGTTATATGCGCCGGTTTAAATTATGCCGGATATGTTTCCGCAAACTGGCCCTGGAAGGTCAGATACCTGGTGTAACAAAGGCCAGTTGGTAAGGAGGGATGAAGCTTATGACGATGACTGACCCCATAGCTGATATGTTAACCCGGATACGAAATGCCCTTATGGCTCGCCACACCCAGGTGGTGATACCGGGCTCTAAAATCAAAGTGGCTATCGCCCGTATACTCAAGGATGAGGGGTACATAGAGAATTTCAAGCTTACCAGGGACCGGCCCCAGCCGATGATTATAATCACCCTTAAATATGACGAGAACGGAAAGCCGGTCATAACGGGGCTGAAGAGGGTCAGCAAGCCCGGTCGGCGGATTTATGTGAACAGGCGGGAGATACCTTGGGTGTTAAGCGGGATGGGCATAGCCATCCTCTCCACATCTAAGGGCATCCTTACCGACAAGCAAGCCCGGCGGCTGGGGGTCGGGGGCGAAGTATTGTGTTATGTCTGGTAGGAGGGAGGACCGTGTCGAGGATAGGACGTTTGCCGATACCCATTCCAAAGGGAGTAGATGTGCGGATTGACGGCCTTACGGTCACCGTGAAAGGCCCTAAGGGGGAGCTTACCAAGACCTTCCCCGAAGGGGTGACCATAGCTGTGGAAGATGGGAAAATTGTGGTGCGGCGTGTCAGCGATAACCGCCGCCATAAAGCCTTTCACGGCCTCACCCGGGCCCTTCTCGCCAATATGGTGGAAGGGGTCACCAAAGGCTTTGAGAAGAAGCTGGAGATCGAAGGAGTTGGCTACAGGGCTGAGCTTCAGGGGAAGGACCTGGTCCTGTGGGTGGGTTATTCCCACCCGGTGCGGCTTCAGCCCTTGCCTGGCGTAACCTTTAAGGTGGAAAGAGGAGGCCGTGAGATCACAGTACAAGGCATTGATAAGCAAGTGGTAGGGGAGATGGCAGCCCGGATACGCCGGGTGCGCCCTCCTGAGCCTTATAAAGGCAAAGGCATCCGTTACGCAGGTGAACACATACGCCGCAAGGCCGGTAAAGCCGGTAAGATAGGTAAGGGAGGTTAAGGCAAGCTATGAGTTGGGAGAAGGATAGGGCCGAAGCACGTAAAAGGCGTCACAAGCGAGTGCGCAAGAAGGTTTTCGGCACACCCGAGCGCCCTCGCCTCAACGTCTTCCGCAGCCTGAAGCACATCTATGCGCAGATAATAGATGACACCGTGGGACACACCTTGGTAGCAGCTTCCACCTTGGACCCGGAATTACGGGGCAAGCTTGATGGGATGACCAAGACGGAACAAGCCCGTCAGGTGGGATTGCTCCTGGCCCGGCGGGCCTTGGCCAAGGGCATCAAGAAAGTGGTCTTCGACCGGGGTGGATATAAATATCACGGTCGTGTTAAGGCCTTGGCTGAGGGTTCTCGCCAGGGTGGCTTGGAATTTTAAGCAGGGGAGGAAAGGGATATGGTCTTTAGGCAGGAACCTATGCAGTTTCAGGTTGAGGAGCTTGATGAGCGGGTGGTGGAGATAAAGCGCACAGCCAAGATGATGAAAGGTGGCCGCCGGTTCCACTTCCGTGCCTTGGTAGTGGTTGGCGACAACAAAGGGCGTGTTGGCATCGGGGTGGGAAAGGCCACCGAGGTCCCCGAAGCCATCCGTAAGGGGATGGAAAAGGCCAGGCGCAATATGAAGCGGGTGCCCATCCTGGGCACCACCATCCCACACCCGGTGGTGGCCAAATACGGGGCCGCTAAGGTGCTCCTGAGGCCCGCCGCTCCAGGCACCGGTGTCATAGCGGGAGGCGGGGTGCGGGCTGTTCTGGAGGCTGCTGGCATTAAGGATGTGCTGAGCAAGTCCCTTGGCAGCGACAGCGCTATCAACGTGGTACGGGCTACTATGGAAGCCTTAATGCAGCTAAAGGACCCCCAAGAAGAAGCAAGGCGGCGTGGCAAGCCCTTGGAAGAAGTGCTGCCTTTCTGGATGAGGAGGCGTAAAGATGAACGCAAAGAAGAAGGGGAAAGTTCGTAAACTCCGTATAACCCTGGTGAAAAGCCCTATCGGATATTCCCAGAGGCAGAAGGACACCATCAGGGCCTTAGGGCTCAGGAGGATGTGGCATACTGTGGTGAAAAAGGATACACCTGTGATAAGGGGGATGGTAGAGAGAGTCTCCCATCTAGTTAAAGTGGAGGAGGTGGAATGAAGCTGCACGAGTTGCGTCCTCCCAGAGGGGCAAAGCATAAGCGTAAACGAGTGGGACGTGGTAACAGCTCTGGCCATGGCACTTATGCCGGGCGTGGACGTAAAGGCCAGAATGCCCGTTCCGGGGCTAGGATGCCCCCTTACTTTGAAGGCGGGCAACTTCCTCTGGTCAGGCGTCTCCCACACAAGCGTGGTTTCACCAACATCTTTAAAATCCGTTACACACCTGTGAACCTGGACCGCCTGGCAGATTTCCCGGCCGGGGCTGAGGTTTCCCCAGCCACCTTAGCGGAGGCAGGGATTATAAAATCGGCTGAAGAGCCGGTGGTCATCTTGGCCAGGGGTGACATAGATAAGCCCTTGGTGGTGAAGGCTCACCGTTTCTCCCAAAAGGCCCGGGAGAAAATCTTGGCCGTTGGAGGAACAGTGGAAGTCTTGCCTTTGAAGTGAAGAGGAGGGGAAGGGAATGCTTGAGGCAATGCGAAACGCTTTTCGCCTGCCAGACTTGAGGCGAAGGCTTCTTTTCACCTTAGGGGTGTTAATCATATATCGCCTTGTAGCTCACATCCCGGTTCCGGGAGTGGATGCAGAAGCCCTCAGGAAATTGTTTGAATCCAGCCAGCTCCTCGGGCTCCTGGATATGTTCTCTGGCGGGGCGATGTCCAGCTTCTCAGTGATTGCAATGGGGGTATACCCTTACATCACAGCCTCCATCGTGATGCAGTTGCTCGTCCCCATCATCCCCCGGTTGGAGAACATGATCAAGGAAGGTGGCGAGGAAGGCCGCCGCAAGATTGAGCAATACACCCACTGGCTTACTGTGCCTCTGGCAGCTTTGCAGGGGTTCGGGCAGGCTACGCTCCTTGCCCGTCAGAAAGTCCTTGCCAACTTTGGGTTCTCAGGGGCTACCATCCTGCCGAGCATCGCTACTATTTTAACCTTGACGGCAGGCACCATATTCGCCGTATGGCTGGGTGAGCTTATAGATGAAAAAGGCATCGGGAATGGCATTTCAATCATAATATTCAGCGGCATTGTGGCTCGGGTGCCCCAGAGGGTCGGGCGAATACTGGTGAGCAGCCCTAAGGACTTGATTATTTTCACCCTGATCACCATCATAACCGTGGCAGCCATCGTATACGTTCAGGAGGCTCACCGGCGCATCCCCGTCCAGTATGGACGCCGGGTCAGGGCTTTGAGGGGCAACCGGCTTATGGTGATTGGTGGGCAAAGCACCCACATCCCGATGCGGGTGAACTCGGCGGGGATGATCCCCCTCATCTTTGCCCAGAGCCTTCTGCTCCTGCCTGCTACGGCGGCCAGTTATATGGTCTATGCTCCTAACAAGTGGGTTGCTACTGTGGCAGCCAGCTTCAACCAGGCCTTTGACCCGAGGGGTAATCTCTACTGGATAATGTACTTCTTCCTGGTGGTGGGGTTCACCTACTTCTATACAGACATTATCTTCAAGCAGCAGAACCTGGCCGAGGTCCTGCAGAAGCAGGGGGGCTTTATACCTGGGATCCGTCCCGGTAAGAAGACCGAAGAGTACCTGAACAAAGTGTTACAGCGTATAACCTTGGTGGGAGCTATCTTCTTGGGCCTTGTGGCTGTGTTGCCTTGGATGGTGCGGGGAGTTACCGAAACCCAGGTTATGATTCTCACCAGCGCTGGTTTGCTCATCGTAGTCGGCGTGGTGCTGGATACAATGAAGCAGCTTGAGGCTCAGCTCATTATGCGCCACTATGAGGGCTTCCTGCGCCGTTAACGGCAATGGTCTCTAGGTGGCAGGGAAGCGAAATCCTGAAATCCTATGGAGAGGTACACCCGTGAAACCCACCTACATTGTGCTCATAGGAGCTCCTGGAGCGGGGAAAGGCACACAGGCAGCTATGCTGGTGGAAGCCCTGGGCATCCCCCATATCTCCACCGGGGATATGCTTCGGGAGGCCGTAGCCCGGGGCACCTCTTTGGGGCTCCTGGCCAAACGTTATATGGATAAAGGGGAACTCGTGCCCGATGAGGTAATCGTGGATATGGTGATGGAGCGCTTGGCCCAGCCCGATTGTCAGAAAGGGGCCATCCTCGATGGATTTCCCCGCACTGTTTACCAGGCGGAGGCCTTTGAGGAAGCTCTGGCCCGGGAAGGGAAAGCCATAGCTGTGGTGCCTTACATAAAGGTTTCGATGGAAAAGCTCCTGGAGCGGCTTTCGGGACGTTGGATTTGTCGCCGCTGTCAGGCTGTTTACCATATGGTGTACAAACCGCCGAAGGATGATAAGAAGTGCGACCTATGTGGCGGTGAACTTTACCAGCGGGAAGATGATAAGCCAGGGACTGCTCGCCATCGGTTGGAAGTCTACTTCCAGCAGACAATGCCTCTCCTCAATTATTACCGGGAGAAGGGCTTGCTGCGGGAGGTAGATGGCGAGAAGAGCATCCCGGAGGTTCACCAGGAATTGATGGCTGTCATCCAGGAAGTGACTCCGGGGGCCGAAAGCTCAGAAGGTTAAAATGATAGTGCTCAAGTCTCCACGGGAGCTGAAGCTGATGAGGGAAGCAGGCCGGATTGTGGCCATAACCCTCGCAGCTTTAGCCGAGCGCATTAAGCCAGGGATAAGCACTGCCCAATTGGAAGGGTGGGCAGTCGAAATCATCCGTAAACACAAGGCAATACCGTCCTTCAAAGGATACAGAGGTTATCCTGGAGCGATATGCGTTTGCGTTAACCGGGAAGTGGTTCACGGAATTCCGAGGAAAGGCCGCATCCTTAGGGAAGGCGACATCGTAAGCATAGATGTGGGGGTGATTTACCGGGGCTATCACGGTGATGCTGCCATAACGGTAGGCGTGGGTGAGATAAGCGATGAGGCCCGATGGTTGATTGAGGTGACAAAGGGGGCTTTAAAGGCAGGGATAGCCGCTGCAAGGGCCGGGAATCGACTTGGTGATGTGAGCTGGGCTATACAGAGTTATGCGGAAAGCCGGGGATATAACGTGGTTCGGGAATACACGGGCCACGGGATAGGGAGGCAGATGCATGAGGAGCCCCAGGTGCCCAATTTCGGTCAACCTCATAAAGGGGTTGTGCTGAAGCCAGGGATGACTTTCGCCCTGGAGCCGATGGTCACAAAGGGCTCAGGGGAGGTAAAGGTGCTCAAAGATGGGTGGACGGTGGTCACCAAGGATGGGGCTCTTGCGGCTCACTTTGAACATACCGTGGCCGTGACCGATGGCGAAGCGGAGATTTTGACAAAATTGTGAAGGAGGATAGCGATGAAAGTGCGACCTTCGGTTAAGCGTCGTTGTGATAAGTGCAAAATCATAAGGCGACGGGGGGTAGTGCGGGTTATCTGTGAAAACCCCAGGCATAAGCAGAGGCAAGGGAAATAGGAGGTAACGGATTATGGCTCGTATAGCAGGAGTTGACCTGCCCAGGGATAAGCGGGTGGAGATAGCCCTCACGTATATCTATGGCATTGGTCGCTCCACCAGCCAGAGGATACTCTTGGAGACCGGGGTAAACCCTAACACCAAAGTCCGTGACCTTACCGAGGAGGAAATCTCCAAGATCAGGGACTACATTGACCGAAACTTGAAGGTGGAGGGTGACCTCCGTCGGGAAGTGGCGATGAACATAAAGCGCCTTATAGACATCGGCTGTTACAGGGGCATCCGCCACAAGCGCAATCTTCCTGTACGGGGTCAGCGGACCAGGACCAATGCCCGCACCAAGCGAGGGCCACGCAAGACTGTGGCAGGTCGTGGCCGCAGGCGAGGAGCGAAGAAGAAGTAAAAATCTGGCCACCCGACTTTTGCCCTGAACACGAGGTCGGCGGCATCCTGATACCCCTGCCCTAGGGGGCAGGGGAGCATCAGGAAGCCTCTTGGGCAGCACCTCGTGTGCCGGGTGGGGGAAAAGCCTTGGGAGGTTAGCCTTCTGCCAACGCAACGTTGGCGGCATCAGGGAAGGGAAAAACCCCTGGCTTTATGCCGGGGGATGACCAGGGAGAAAACCAGCCCGCCGGTTTGTCTGCGAAAATTTTAGTAGCTGGCGGGGGAAATTGCTGAGGAGGAAGTATGGCGAGGAGAAAGCATAGGCGAAGGAGGAAGAAGGAGAAGAAAATAGTGCCCGTTGCTCAGGCACACGTCCAGGCCACCTTCAATAATACTATCATCACCATTACCGATCAAAAGGGCGACACCATCCTGTGGGGCAGCGCTGGTACAGTTGGGTTTAGAGGCTCTAAGAAGAGCACCCCTTATGCTGCCCAGTTAGCTGCTCAGAAGGTGGCCGAGCAAGCCAAACAACTGGGAGTTCGGGAGCTGGACGTGTTTGTGAAAGGCCCTGGCCCAGGGCGTGAGGCCGCCATCCGGGCCTTCCAAACAGTAGGGCTTAAGGTTCGCTCTATAACGGACGTCACCCCTATTCCGCATAATGGTTGCCGTCCGCCTAAGAAGCGGAGAGTATAAATTCAAAAACGGGAGGGATTATGGCCAGATATACTGGTCCAGTTTGCAGGTTGTGCAGGAGAGAAGGGATAAAGCTGTTCCTAAAAGGTGAGCGTTGCTATACTTCTAAATGTGCGATGGAGAGGCGCCCTTATCCGCCCGGGATGCACGGGCCGGAAAGGCGGCGGGCTAAACCTTCCGATTACGGCATCCGGCTGAGGGAGAAGCAGAAGCTCCGCCGCATTTACGGGGTTATGGAGCGCCAGTTCAGGCGGTATTTCGATATGGCTACCCGCAGCAAGGGTATGACGGGGCAAGTATTACTGACGCTGTTAGAGAGGCGCCTTGACAACGTCGTTTACCGCCTGGGCTTTGCCTCATCCCGGGCTCAAGCCCGTCAGCTTGTGCGACACGGCCATTTTACCGTTAATGGCCGCAAGGTTAACATACCTTCTTATCTGGTGAAGCCTGGAGATGTCATAGCCGTTAGGGACGAGAGCAAGGAGAAAGCCTATTTCAAGAAGCTTGCTGAGGAGATGGAGCAAGTTAGCGTTCCTCCCTGGTTGAGCTTGGACCCGATGACGATGAGCGGACGTGTGCTGGAATTACCCAGGCGAGAGGATATAACTGATGTGCCTGTGCAGGAGCAACTTGTCGTGGAATTCTACTCCAGGTGATGCATTTGGCAACGAAACGTGCGGAAAATCATCCTAGATGGGATAACCTAATCAATCAGGTTGCCCTCAAAAAATGACAAAACTAAGGGGTTAAATTAGGAGGGGAGGAGTTGGAGGAGATTTTACCCAAGATAGAATACTTGGCCGAGGCTCGTAATTACGCTAAATTCATCATAGGCCCCTTGGAAAGAGGGTTCGGGATCACCGTAGGGCATGCCCTGCGAAGGGTGCTGCTCTCTTCCATCCCGGGGGCAGCCGTCACTTCTGTCCGGGTCAGTGGCATTTACCACGAGTTTGCCCCCATCCCTAACGTTAAAGAAACGATGCTGGAGTTAATCCTCAACATCAAGAAGATAAGGCCGAAGCTCTACGGGGATGATTCGGCCCGGTTAAGGGTGGAAATCACCAAGGCGGGTGAAGTGACTGCCGGAGACCTGGAGTGTCCCGAGAACGTCGAAATCGTCAATCCAGAGCAGTACCTCCTCACAGCCGATTCCGATGATGTTAACATAGAAATCGAGATGACTGTGCAGAGGGGTAAGGGTTATTCACCTGCCGAGGAACGGGGCAAACTCCCTGTCGGTGAAATTCCCATAGATGCCATCTTCAACCCTGTGCGTAAGGTCAACTACCGGGTTGAAAGTGCACGTGTGGGGCAATTGACCAATTATGACCGCCTGATTTTGGAGATATGGACCGATGGCACCATTCGGCCTGAGGAGGCCCTTAAGACTGCGGCTGGAATCCTGGTGCGCAATTTCTCCCTGTTAACGGATTTCGCTGAGGTGCCGAAGATTGAGGAAGAGGAGAAGCCTGAGGAAGAAGTGCCCAGGCAGATATACGAGATGTCCATTGACGAACTGGGCCTGAGCACCAGGATTTACAATGCCTTACGTCGGGCGGGCATCAACAAGGTTGGAGAGCTTCTGGAGAAGATGGAAGAAGGAAAGGATGCGATGATGGCCATCCGCAACTTTGGCGAGAAATCGCTCGTTGAACTCGTGGAAATTCTGAAGGAGAAGGACCTCCTGCCGGAATCCTGGAAAGATTTTAAGAAAGCACAGGAAGGGGAAGATGAGACACAGGGTAGCGAAGAAGAAGCTTGATAGGAATAAAGCCCATCGCAAGGCCCTATACCGTAACTTGGTGACGGCTCTATTCGAACACGAACGGATAGAAACCACGTTGGCCAAGGCCAAGGCAGTGCGGCCTGTGGCCGAAAAGCTCATAACCATCGCCCGCAGAGGCGACCTCCATTCTCGCCGCCTTACCGCCGCTTACATCTTGGACAAAGAGGTGGCTAAGAAGCTCTTCCACGAGATTGCGCCCCGCTATAAGGACAGGCCAGGCGGCTACACCCGCATCCTGAAGCTGGGGCGTCGCCAGGGCGATGGGGCGGAGATGGCTATTTTGGAGCTGGTGGAATGAGATGGGAGGGTCGGCCCTTTACCTTAAGGCGGTGGTGGAATATGATGGGACCGATTACCGGGGGTTCCAATATCAACCCGAAGGGCCGACCATTCAAGAGGAGATTGAGAAGGCTTTAGCCCGGCTTACAGGGCTCAAGGTGAGGATAAAAGCTGCAGGGCGGACTGATGCCGGCGTCCATTCGCTGGGGCAGGTTATAGCTTTCAGGGTCGAATGGAAGCATCCGTTGGAGGAATTGCACCGGGGGTTGAATGCCCTGCTGCCTGAGGACATAGTGGTGAAGGAGTTAACCCCGGCATCGGAGGATTTCCACCCTAGATTCAGTGCCGTAAGCCGGGAATATCGGTACACGATTTTAAACACGCCTTGGCGCTCGCCGCTGAGGGGGCGATTTGCTTATCATTTTGCCGAACCTTTAGATATGGAAGCTATGAACGAGGCAGCATCCTTCCTCGTTGGGCAGCACGATTTCGCTTCCTTCGGGATGCCTCCTCAGGGCGAGAACACCGTCCGTGAGGTTTATCGGGCGGAGTGGCGGCGGGAAGGGGATTTCCTGCACTTTGACATTGTGGCTAATGCTTTCCTGAGGCGGATGGTGCGCCTTATCGTGGGCACTTTACTGCGGGTGGGAACGGGCAAGCTATCTCCCGGGGATGTGAAGGCCATCCTTGAGGCCCGGGATATAAACCTTTCGGGTCCGGCAGTGCCTGCACAAGGGTTGTGTTTGGTTAAGGTTAATTATACATAAAGTGGGGGCGCAAGGGGCGAAGCCCCCTGCCGGGGGGCACGGGGGGTGTCCCCCCGAAATTCCCCCCTTATTAAGAGGGAGAGTTTTTGTGGGCAACGGCGAAGCCCTTGCCCACAAAAACACCTCTCCTTTTGGGGCAAAATCCCACTTTTTATGCGACCAGGATTAAGTGTGGAGCTACCCTTTTGCCTGAGGCAGGTTAAAAAAGCCTTTTGGATACACACCAATGGGGAGGTTTGGGAAGTGAAGGTGAAAACGTATATGGCTAAGCCGGAGGAAATCAAGAGGGAGTGGTACCTGATTGATGCCAAGGGGAAGACCTTGGGCCGCCTTGCCTCGGAAATTGCGAAAATCCTTCGGGGCAAGCATAAGCCCATTTACACCCCGCATCTAGATTGTGGCGATTATGTGGTGGTGATAAACGCCGATAAGATCAAAGTAACTGGCAAGAAGCTGACGGATAAAATCTATTACCGTCACTCGGGCTATATGGGCGGACTCAAGGAAATACCTCTACAGCGTATGCTGGCAGAGCATCCGGAAAGGGTTATAGAATTGGCGGTGAAGGGGATGCTTCCCAAAAACCGTCTCGGTCGGAAGATGTTTAAAAAGCTCAAGGTTTATGCCGGTGAGGAGCATCCCCACCAGGCCCAGAAGCCTAAGAAGCTTGAGATCTAATTTTTCGGGGTTGAAATTTAATCCCCTCGGCTTCGTGCCGGGGCAACATACTTTAGGGAGGTGAGGGAGGTATATGGTAGAGCAACTGCGGTATTATTACGCTAGAGGACGCAGGAAGGAGGCATCAGCACAGGTTCG
>DRAO01000407.1 GCA_011041825.1 Chloroflexota bacterium | reverse complement strand
TAGAGCCCTCATCCGCAAGGGCAAGATAAAGGACCGGAACATCAAGTTCCTTGTCTTTGGAGGTGACGGAGCTACTTACGATATTGGCCTGCAATGGATTTCCGGGGCTTTTGAGCGTGGGCATAAGATTGTGTACATCTGCCTCAACAACGAAGCCTATATGAACACCGGCATCCAGCGATCCGGGGCCACCCCCTTGGGCGCCCATACCACCACCTCCCCGGCTGGCGAGGTCATCCCTGGCAAAATCCAGTGGCGCAAGCCCCTCACTGAGATAATAGCCGCCCACCATATCCCTTACGTGGCTCAGGTTTCCCCCAGCCACTGGCGTGACCTAATGGTGAAGGTGCGCAAGGCGGTAGCTGCTGATGGCCCCGCCTTCATTAACGCCCTTTCCGATTGCAGCCGAGGCTGGCGGCATGATACAAACCTCACCATTGAGGTCTCCAAGCTGGCGGTGGAAACCTGCTATTGGCCCCTCTATGAGGTAGAAAATGGGCAGTGGAGGCTTACCTATAAGCCTAAGGAGAAGAAGCCCATCGAAGAATGGCTTAAGATTCAGGGGCGATTCCGCCATCTCTTCCAACCCAAATTCCGTCACCTCATTGATGAGATTCAAGCCAAGATAGATGAGGAATGGGAACGGCTGCTTGAGCGTTGCGGGGAGAAGTGACGGAGAACCTCCGGGGTGTTTTCCCGTGCGGCCTCGTTGCCGCACGAGAAAACACCTTATTTGCCTAAGAAAGTGGCTCATGCTATAATGTCTAAAAATTTGAGAGGGAAGGATAATTAGTATAAGCTTTGCTGTTATTAAAAAGTTCCCAACAAGCTGGCAGGAGGGCGGGAAAAATTTAACAACAGGAGGGAGCTATGCGTAAGAAAATCCTTGTAGCACTCTCATTACTGGTTATCATTGCGCTGGCCCTTGCCGGCTGCAAGCCCAAGGCTGCTGAACCTATCAAAATCGGCTTTCAGGGTCCGATAACCGGCAAGTGGGCATACGAGGGAGAAGGTATGGTGAAGGTCATCCAGCTCCTTATGGACAAAGTCAATGAGCAGGGTGGCCTTCTCGGGGGACGCAAGCTAGTGCTGGTCACCTGTGACGACAAGGGTGAACCCAGCGATGCTTCCCTCTGCGCCGACAAGCTCGTCAGCGAAGGCGTGGTGGCCGTCATCGGCAGCTACAGCTCCACCTGCACTGAGCCGGCCTCAGCCATCTACAATGAGCACAACATCCTCCACATTACTCCTTCCTCCACCGCCACCGTCCTAACCACCAAGGGCTACAAGCAATTCTTCCGCACCTGCTTCCTCGACGACAGGCAGGGCCTCTTCGCCGCCGAGTTCTTCATCAAAAAAGGCTGGAAGAAGGCTGCATTTATCCACGACAACTCCACTTACGCCAAGGGTCTTGCCGAGTGGGCTAAGAAGTACTACGAAGAGAAGGGTGGAACCACCGTCCTCTTTGACGCCATCACCCCCGGCGAACTGGACTTCACCCCCATCCTGACCAGGATTAAGGAAGCTGGCCCTGATGTCATTTACTTCACCGGCTATCACCCCGATGGTGGTTTGATGGTCAAGCAGGCCAAGGAACTGGGCATTACCCCGGGCATCGTCTTCGCCGCTGGTAACGCCTGCAACAACCCTGAGTTCATCGAAATCGCCGGTAAGGATGCCGCCGAAGGAGTGCTGGTGAGCACCGAGCCTCTGCCTGGCGACCTGCCTTATCCCGAGGCCAAGAAGTTCATCGAAGACTTCAAGGCCAAGTACGGTGAGGAGCCCGCCAGCATCTGGTGGCTGATGGCTGGTGACGCATTCAACGTCATCGTCGAAGCCATCAAGGCTACCAATTCCACCGATACCGACAAGATGGCCGAATACCTCCACACCAAGTTCAAGGATTATCCGGGCATCACTGGACCCATCCTGGGCTTCGACGAGAAGGGTGACCGCCTCGGCACCATCCACAAGTTCTACGTCATCAAGGACGGCAAGTTCGTGCCTTACGAAGAGTAAAGCCAAATCAAAGGGGGAGGGCCTGCCTCAAGGGGAAAAGGCCCTCCCCCGGCTTGTTTTTCACACCTCCGCCGTTGCAAGGCCACCGCATAGGAATCAATGTCCGCCCTTCTGTGGATAACCGCTCAATGCGGGTAAAGTCATTTCTTCGACGGCGGTGACACCGCCGTCGAAGAAATGTCCCCCTCTTTTAGAGAAACTATGAAGCAGGTGGGGAATTATGGACATACTCCTGCAACAGGCTATTAACGGTTTGACCATCGGGGCTTTCTATGCCTTGATAGCCCTGGGTTACACAATGGTCTATGGCGTGCTGAAGCTGATAAACTTCGCCCACGGCGACTTGTTTATGTTGGGGGCCTATATGGGCCTCACCCTCATCTCGATGTACCTGGGGGCCGGGATGACTTCCGGCATCATCTGGGCGTTGTTGGTCATCTTCATACTGGTTATGATAGCAGTAGCCATAGCAGGTGTCATTATGGAGAGGGTGGCTTACCGGCCTTTGCGCCGGGCAGGGAGGTTGGCCCCCGTGGTTTCGGCCCTGGGTGTCTCCATATTCCTTGAGAATGCGGTGATGATTATCTATGGCCCCCGCTATCGGATGTACCCTAAAGGCCTTATCCCTGAGATTCAATGGAACATCGCAGGAGCCCAGGTCACCTTGATGCAGGTGCTTACCCTGGTGATTTCCTTCTTCCTGATGGGTGCCCTCTATTACTTCGTGCATTACACCCGCCTGGGTACGGCCATCCGGGCCACGGCCATAGACCACGACGTGGCCCGGCTTATGGGGATCAATGTAGACGCCATCGTGTCCCTGGTATTTATCCTCGGGCCTGCCCTGGGAGCAGCGGGTGGCATAATGGTCGGGCTATACTACGGACGGATTAACTTCGTCCTCGGCTGGGGTTACGGCCTGAAGGCATTCACTGCTGCTATCTTGGGCGGGATTGGCAATATCCCGGGGGCGATGGTGGGTGGTATGCTCCTGGGAATATTTGAAACCCTGGCGGCTGGATATATCCCCCAGGGAGGGGCCTGGAAGGATGCCATCTCTTTCTTCCTCCTCATCCTCATACTCATCGTCAGGCCTACAGGGTTGCTGGGGGAGAGGGTGGTGGAGAAATTATAGACAAAGGGGGAAAAGGATGGAAGCTTGGCTTTCCTACCTCAGGAACCTGGACAAACGCATATGGTATGTTCTCCTCCTCCTGTTTGCCCTGGCTTTCCCCTGGTTCATCCAAAGCAACTATTGGATTTCGGTAGCTGTTGTCTTTGGCATCTGGGCCATATTGGGCCTTAGCCTCAATATAATCGTGGGTTACGCAGGACTGTTCCAATTGGGTCACGCTGCTTTCTGGGCCGTTGGCGCCTATACCACTGCTATCCTCAATACCCGCTATGGGATACCCATTTTGGTGTGTATGCCGATAAGCGCTGTGATAGCAGCCATATTTGCCATCCTCATCTCCAGGCCTATCCTCCACCTCCGGGGCGATTACCTGTGTATAGTGACCATAGGTTTCGGGGAAATCGTCCGCCTTTTCCTGTTCAATGACCCCTTTGGCATCACCGGAGGCATCAATGGCATCCGGGGCATAGATAGGCCCAGCTTCTTTGGCATAACCATAAATACCCCCCTTTCCTATTATTATTACGTGCTTTTCTTCCTCCTGATAACCTTAGTGGCAATGCAACGGCTGGAAAATTCCCGTCTCGGTCGTGCCTGGACGTATGTCCGAGAGGATGAGACGGCTGCCGAGACGATGGGCATTGACACGGTAAGGGTGAAGATGCTGGCCTTCGCCATCGGCGCTGCCTGGGCCGGGGTGGCTGGGAATATCTACGCCAGCCGTTATACGGTGATAGCCCCCGAGACGTTCAGCTTCTGGAACTCGGTGGTGATGTTCTGCATAGTTGTCCTCGGCGGCACAGGCTCAATCCCCGGCATCTTCGTCGGCACCATAGGGATGGTGGTGTTGCCTGAACTGTTGCGGGAGCTGCCCCTCCTGACCCAAGCCTTCCTGGGCTTGCTGCGGGCTCCACTAGGGGCATTGGGAGGATTCGGAGCGGTGGAGCAGAAGCTAATGATGATTTCCAAGAGCATTGCCGATAACATCCCTATGTGGCGGATGCTCATCTTCGGGGCAGCGATGGTGGCGATGATGATTTTCCGCCCCGAGGGATTGTGGCCTCACTGGCGCTACCGTCTAGAGCTACGCCGTGAGGAAGAAGCGGCTCCCGCTTCCGTAGGGACCGCAGGGCACTGAGTTGCAAGAAAGACCATAGTAAAATTTAAGGACAAAAACGAGATGCCTGCACACTAATCGGTTGAGGTGGGAAATGGCTCTCTTGGAAGTGAAAGAGTTAACCAAGAGCTTTGGCGGCCTGGTGGCCGTTAACGGATTGGATTTCCAGCTTCACGAGGGAGAGATACTGGGTATGATAGGGCCTAACGGGGCCGGTAAGACCACCGTCTTCAACCTCATAAGCGGCATATATCCCCCTGACCGGGGTGAGATAAAGCTGAACGGACGGAGCATCATCGGGCTCAAGCCCCATCAGATTACGGAGATGGGCATAGCCCGCACATTCCAGACAATCCGGCTCTTCCCCAACCTCACAGCCCTGGAGAACGTGATGGCCGGCCTGCACTGCCGCACGAAAGCGGGCTTGTGGGGGGCTCTGCTTCGCACCAAAGCCCAACGGGAGGAGGAGAAGTTCATCCGGGAGAAAGCCCGTTATTACCTGAAGCTTATGGCCCTGGAAGAGCACGAAATGGTGCTGGCTAAGAACCTCCCTTACGGCCTTCAGAGACGCCTGGAAATCGCCAGGGCTTTAGCCACCTCCCCCCGAATCCTTATGCTCGATGAGCCTGCGGCCGGTTTGAACGAGCAGGAGACCAGTGAGCTTATGGAAACCATATCCCAGATACGTGATTCAGGGATTACCGTGCTGCTCATAGAGCACGATATGAAAGTGGTGATGGGCATTTCAGACCGGATTATAGTGCTGGATAACGGGATAAAGATAGCGGAAGGCACCCCTGAGGAAGTGCAGAACAACCCTCGGGTTATCGAGGCATACCTGGGTAAGGAAGAGGAATAAAAGCGGCAACTTTTGGAGCTGGAGGCGGCAATGGCTCTCCTGGAACTGCAAAATGTGCACACTTACTATGGTTATGTCCATGCCCTTAAAGGCATTTCAATCACCGTGGAAGAAGGCGAGATAGTAACCCTGATCGGCGCTAACGGGGCGGGGAAGACCACCACCTTGCGCACAATCTCGGGTTTGATAAGGCCAAAGGAAGGCAAAATCTTCTTCGAGGGCAAGCTCCTCAACAATGTCCCCGCCCACAAAATCGTGTATATGGGCATTTCCCATGCCCCGGAAGGGCGTAAAGTCTTCCCTACCCTTACCGTGGAAGAGAACCTGAATATGGGAGCCTACAGCCTGGGCAATGATAAGGAAGCCATCGAAGCCAACCGGGAGCGAGTATTTAGGCTATTCCCTCGCCTTAAAGAACGCCGCAAGCAACTGGCGGGCACCCTCTCAGGTGGCGAGCAGCAGATGTTAGCCATCGGACGAGCGCTTATGTCCAGGCCCAAGCTTCTGATGCTGGATGAGCCATCGCTGGGCCTGGCCCCTATGCTGGTGCGGGCAATCTTCGAGACCATCAGGGAGATAAATGAGCAAGGGGTCACCATCCTCCTGGTGGAGCAAAACGCCAGGGCTGCCCTGAAGCTGGCCCATAGGGGATATGTCCTGGAGACAGGGCGCATAGTCCTGAGCGGCACGGCTCAAGAACTGATGGAGGACGAACGGGTGCGCAAAGCATATCTAGGGGAGAGATAGGATGAAGGAGACAATCGGCTTCATCGGCTTGGGCATTATGGGCAAACCAATGGCCACCAACCTCCTGAAGGCTGGTTATCCGCTGGTGGCCCATAACCGCAGCCGTGCCCCGGTTAAAGAACTGGTGGCCCTAGGGGCCCAGGAAGCCTTCTCCCCCCAAGAGGTGGCTTCCCGCAGCGATGTTATCATCACGATGCTCCCTGATACACCCGATGTGGAATTGGTGGCATTGGGTGAGGGAGGCATTATCGAAGGCATCCGACCGGGAAGCGTGTACATTGATATGAGCACCATCTCACCTGTGGCCACCCGGCGCATCGCTGAGGAATTCCGCAAGAAAGGGGCTGAGATGCTTGATGCCCCCGTAAGTGGTGGTCAGGTGGGGGCTATCAATGCAACCCTTTCCATTATGGTAGGGGGGAAAGAAGAGGTTTTCAGGCGGTGTTTGCCCATCTTCCAGGCAATGGGTAAAAATATCGTGTACATAGGGGAAAGCGGAGCTGGACAGGTAACCAAGGCCTGTAATCAGATAATTGTGGCGATAACCATAGGGGCTGTGAGCGAAGCCCTCCTTCTGGCCGAGAGAGCTGGCGTGGACCCTGCCCGGGTTCGGGAAGCTCTGCTGGGAGGGTTTGCCCAAAGCAGAATCCTAGACCTCCACGGGAAGAGGATTCTGGAGCGGAACTTCGCTCCGGGCTTCAAAGCCCGGCTCCAGCTTAAAGACCTGCGCATAGCCCTGGAGACAGGGGAAGCTACAGGGGCGCCCTTGCCCTTAACAAACCTGGTTCACGAGCAATTTTCCACCCTTGTGGCCAAGGGTGATGGGGAACTGGACCATTCGGCCCTGTTTAAATTGTACGAAGAGGCAAAGTAGCCTTTTTCGACGACGGCTCTGCTAACCTGTGAAAATGCTTCCTTTGAGGGGAGGAGGTAATGGGATATGCCTGAGGAAGTTGAATTGCAGGAGTACTGTCAGGAGGTGGAAACCCTCATAGACCAGGGGTATATAGATAGTGCTATAGCTGTATGTCGCCATATCTTGTCCTATTATCCCAAGTTCATTGACGCTTACAGGCTGCTGGGGAAAGCCTGCCTGGAGAAGAAAGAACTGGCCAGTGCTGCGGATATGTTCCTGCGGGTTTTGAGCGCTGACCCTGAAGATTTCATCTCCTATGTGGGCCTGGCTAGCGTTTATACCGAAGAAGGCAAGTGGGAGCAAGCCATCTGGTGCTTGGAAAGGGCATTGGATATAGAACCAGGCAATAAGGAAATCAAGTGGGAAATCGAACGCCTTCAGCAGAACCTAGCCGAAAGCCAGCGCCGGGTTATCCCCAGGATAAGTATGGCTGGCCTGGGGCGCATTTACCTCCAGGGCAATTTGCTGGAAAAGGCCATAGAAACTTTCAACGCCGTATTGGAACGGCAGCCCCACCTGATGGACGTGAAAGTGACCCTGGCCGAAGCCCTGTGGAAATCGGGCAAACGCCTGGAAGCCGCCCAGACCTGCCTGGAGATACTTGAAGAACTCCCCGATTGCCTGAAGGCTAACCTCATCCTCGGACACCAATTGAGCTCCATAAATCCCGATGAAGCTCGGGAGAAACTGGAGTTAGCCCAAGCCCTTGACCCGGAAAACAGGATAGCATATGAACTTTTCGGCAAGGAGACAATACTCCAACCCAGGCAGGTAAGGGTGCCCAGGTTAGAGGAGAAGCCTGAAGCCGCAGAGGAGAAGCCCGAAGAACGCCCGGCCTTGGAAGCTTTCCTCCCTGCTGAGGAAGTTGAAAGAGCCCTTCCTGAACCTGTGGAAAAGGCAGAAGAGATAGAAGGGGTTAAGGCTCCGGAAGAGGAAGAGGTTGAGGGGCTTCCAGCTTGGCTTGAGGAATTGCCCGAAGCGGCTGAGGAAGAGGTTGGAGAATTGCCTGAGTGGTTGAGAGAGGCCCCTGAAGAGGTAGCCGCTCCGCCTGAGGAAGTTGCGGAGGAAGTCCCTCCTGTGCCCGAAGTTGAGGCAGAGATCCCCCCCGGCCCACCTGAGGAAGAGGCTGTGGCTGAAGAAATCCCAGCCGAGGAAATCCCCACCTGGCTTGAGGAGGAGGCTCCGGAGGAAATCCCTATGGAGGAAGTGCCTCCCTGGCTGAGCGAAGAAGCGGTTGAAGAAGAGGAGGCCGTACCTGAGGAAACTATGCCAACCTGGCTGGAGGAGATGGAAGAAGTTCCCGAGGCCCCTCCAGAAGCCCTTGAAGAGGAGCTTGTAGCTCCCCCGGAGGCGGAGGAAGCCCCTCCCGAAGCTCCGGAGGTGGAAATGCCTTCCTGGGTGAAGGAACTTCGCCTGGCAGCCGAAGCTCTGGAGGAAGTCAAAGAGGCCGCCCCACCGCCGGAGGCCGAGGAAGCCCCCGAGGTTCCTGAGGCTCCGAAACCGGAAGAAGTCGGCTTCCCAGGGGTTCAGAAGGCGCTGGCTGCTGAGGCTGTTGCTGCCGAAGAGAGACCTACGGAAGAAGTCGCCCCACCACCCGAAGAAGCCGAACCGGTGGAAATCGAGGGGAAGCCTGTGTCGGATGTGGACAAGTACCTGGCTATGCTGGAGAGCAATCCTGATGACCCCGGCATACGCCTGAACCTGGCTAGGGCCTACGTGAATGAAAACCGCTGGGAAGAAGCTATCGAGCACTATAGGAAACTCCTCTCCCGCAAGAAGATGCTGGATTCCATCCGAGAGGACCTGGAGAAAGCCGTTGAGGAAGGTATGGGCTCGCCGAGTCTGTTGGAACTGCTGGGGGATGTGTACCGGGAGCTTGGGGAACACAGTAAAGCCTTGGAAGCCTATAGGAAGGCCTTGGAAGCAGCTTCCTGAGGAAAGGAATCCAACTTCATCTCTTCATCTAGGAGGGCCAAATTGGAGAGGACGCTCGTCATCATCAAACCCGATGGCGTACAACGAGGCCTTATAGGCCCCATCATCACCCGTTTGGAACAACGGGGCCTGAAGATTGTAGCGATGAAGATGATCCAGATGGATGAAGCGCTTGCCCGTCGGCATTATGCTGTCCACGAGGGTAAGCCGTTTTTCGAGGGACTGGTGAAATACATAACCTCCGGCCCTGTGGTAGTTATGGTGGTGGAGGGAACCAGGGCCATAGAAGTCGTGCGGCGTACAATGGGGGCAACTAACCCTGCTGAGGCTGCCCCAGGCACTATCAGAGCCGATTTTGCCCTCGAAATAGGGCGCAATTTAGTGCACGGCTCCGATTCGCCGGAGACAGCTGAGAAGGAGATAAATCTCTTCTTCTCCCCCTCCGAAATAATCTCGTACTCCCGGGACACGGATAAGTGGATTTTTGAGTAACCTTGTCCTATACCCTAAAGCTTAAGGAGATGGGATGCCTTATAGGTTGATGATTTGAACCCTTTGAGGCCGGGACAGAGGCCAGGTGCACGTGATGCACCGCAACTCCCGGCTTAATACCGTAAGCCCGGGCAGGTTCCAGGCCCGGAGAGGGATTTCCCCCTGTTAGCCCCTTAGCCTCCCCAGGCCTGGGCCTGTGGGCAACATTATGGCTTGGGGAGGTGAAGATGTTCCCTCAAGTTAGTGCTCCTTATGTGGAGGTGGCGCTATGATTTACTTTGACAACGCCGCCACCTCCTTCCCTAAACCACCACAGGTGGCCGAAGCCATCAGCCATTTCCTGCTCCACATAGGTGCTAACCCCGGTCGCTCAGGCCACCGCCTCTCCGTGGAAGCAGGCCGCATAGTCTACGAGGCCCGTGAAGCTCTGGCGCAACTCTTCAATATCGAAGACCCGCTCCGCATCGTGTTCGGCCACAACGTGACCGAGGCACTTAACCTGGCTTTGCGGGGCCTCCTCCGCCCCGGCGACCATGTTATCACCAGCTCTATGGAGCACAACTCAGTGATGCGGCCTCTGAGAGCTCTGGAGCGCCGAGGTGTAGAGTTGTCCGTCATCTTCTGTTCCCCCGAGGGCTTCCTCAACCCCACCGATGTGGAGAAAGCCATCCGCCCTAACACCCGTCTCATCGTCATCAACCACGCTTCCAACGTGACCGGCACCATCCTGCCGGTACGGGAGGTGGGCAAAATCGCCCGAGAGCACGGACTTCTCCTCCTGGTGGATGCCGCCCAGACGGCGGGAGCTTATCCCATTGATGTGGAAGCGGACTTCATAGACCTGCTGGCCTTCACCGGGCACAAGAGCCTCTTCGGGCCGATGGGCACCGGCGGCCTCTACATCGGCCCCCGGGTACCTCTGGACGAATTCGAGCCCCTCAAGCGAGGCGGTACCGGGAGCCGCAGCGAATTCGAGGAGCAGCCCGACTTCCTGCCTGATAAATATGAAAGCGGCACCCCTAATGCTGTGGGTCTGGCGGGCCTGGCAGCAGGGGTGCGTTTTGTTTTGGGAAAAAGCGTGGGGGAAATCCGCCGCCACGAGATGGAATTGACCAGGTTGCTCCTGGAGGGGTTGGCTTCCATTGAAGGGGTGACCCTTTACGGCCCTCGGGACCCTTCCCTTCAAACGGCCACCGTCTCCTTCAATATTGCCGGGATGGAGCCATCGGAGGTGGCTTTGAAGCTGGATGAGGAATATGGGATAATGTGTCGTCCTGGGTTGCACTGTGCTCCATCGGCGCACAGGACCATCGGCACTTTCCCCCAGGGGACAGTGCGCTTTTCGCTGGGGTTCTTCAATACTCCAGAAGAGGTTGAAAAGAGCTTGGAAGCGGTAAGAGCAATCGCCGGGAAAGCTATTTCTCGTGGGGCGGAAAAAATACCGCATAAAAAGCGCTTCCCTTAAAATGCGCAATTCACTCGAGGGCCAAGCTTATCTTGAGGCATCTGTCTATCTTGGCCATTGCTTCAGGCGGGAAGGAGCCGAGTTTGCGGAGGATGCGGCGTTTAGAGTATGCATAATCACTCATTCTCGTATTCCCTCCAGTCTTCAGCAGGGTCAAGCACTTCTACTACATAATGGACGGATTCCTCGGCCATTCGAGCGTGCTCCTGTGCCATCTCTCTGTAGATTTCGGCCCAGAGTTTTTCTTGCTCTTTGAGCTCTTTACGGGACCGTTCCCTATCAATAGCCTCCCGCAGAAACTGACTAACCAATTCTGTAAGGGTTTTGCCTTTTTCTAACGCTAATGCTTTTAACTCCTGATGGAGTTGCACGGGAATGTACACAGCTTTTGTAGCCATAATTATCCACCTCCGATAGATACTGCATCCAGATTATAAACCAGGCTGTGGATTTAAGTCAACTCTAGCCATCTGACACTTTTACGAAGCTGGGCTCAGAAATGGCCGGGAGCTGGAAACTCCCGGCTAAGAATCTGGAAGCGGATTGAAAACCCGCTAATCCTCAGCCGGTTTTCAACCGGCTTTAAGGCTTCTCAGCCGGGTGATTCATCGCCCGGCGGGTGGGCTGCGTAAATC
>DRAO01000429.1 GCA_011041825.1 Chloroflexota bacterium | reverse complement strand
GCCCCCGCACGAGAAAACACTTCAAAAAATGCTTTTTAACCTGCCCTCGCCGGAGGGAACCATTTGAGCAAGAACAGCGTGGCACTTTTTCAACACCCTCGAAAAACGGAAATTTGACTTTAAGAGGATTCTGGGTATAATGTTAACTGGACAGAAGGGATATATCAGGGCCGAGAAGCCCTTGGGTTAAATACCCAAGGGCTTCTTCGCTTTTTAGGGGAGGTCCTGTGGAAGCCAAGCAACACGTTTAAGGACGTTATTTCTTCGACGACGGTGAAGTCATCGAAGAAATAACCACTTCAAGGAGGAAAAGTATGGCGAGGAATATTACAGAAGAAGATGTCCTTAAAAGAGTTAAGGATGAAGGGGTGAAGTTCATCAGCCTCCAGTTCACCGACATTATGGGGACCATCAAGAATGTCACCATCCCCACCAGCCGCTTGGAGGAGGCCCTTGATAAGGGGGTGTGGTTCGACGGCTCTTCCATCGAAGGGTTCGCCCGCATCTGCGAGAGCGATATGGTCCTGATCCCCGACCCCAATACCTACTGCGTTCTGCCCTGGGAGCCGGAGGAGCGCAAGAAGGCCCGCCTCATCTGCGATGTCTACACGCCTAAAGGGGAACCCTTTGAGGGTGACCCCCGCTGCATTCTCAGGAGGGCCATCAAGAAAGCCGAGGAGATGGGGTTCACTTACAACACCGGCCCCGAGGTGGAGTTCTTCTTCTTCAAGATGAACGGCGAACCCATCTTGCAACCTGTGCCTCACGATGTGGGGAGCTACTTTGATTTCTCCCCCAGGGACCAGGCTTCAGTGGTGCGATCCGAGATAATGAGTACCCTTCAGAAGATGGGCATCGAGGTGGAGATGGACCACCACGAGGTGGCCGAAGGCCAGCACGAGATTGACATCCGTTACGACGATGCCCTCACCACTGCCGATAACGTGATGACCCTGAAATACGTCATCAGGGCCATCGCCCAGGCGCACAACCTGCACGCTTCTTTTATGCCCAAGCCCATCTTCGGCATCAACGGTTCGGGTATGCACACCCACCAGAGCCTTTTCACCCTGGATGGCAAGAACGCTTTCTACGACCCCAACGACAAGTACAAACTCTCAAAGGTGGCCTACGGCTTCATTGCCGGGCAGATAGAACACGCCAGGGCAATCTCAGCGGTGATAGCCCCCACGGTCAACTCATACAAGCGGCTGGTGCCGGGTTACGAGGCCCCGGTCTACATCTGCTGGGGGCAGATAAACCGCTCGGCCCTCATCCGCATCCCCAGCTACTCTCCCGGCAGGGAGCAATCCACCCGGGTCGAACTCCGCTGCCCTGACCCCAGTTGCAACCCCTATTTGGCCTTCGCCGTGATGCTCTGGGCCGGGCTGGACGGCATCGAGCGGGAGCTTACGCCGCCTGACCCGGTGGAAGAGGACGTGTACCACTTTGACAATGCCAAACTGAAGGAGCTTTACATCCGCACTCTCCCCGCCAGCCTGGCCGAAGCCCTCGATGAGATGGAGAGAAGCGAATTGATGCGCAAGGCTTTGGGGGAGCACACTTTCAACCGCTTTCTGGAAGCCAAGCGGAGGGAGTGGGATGAGTACCGCATTGCCGTGACCGACTGGGAGCTGGAGCGATATCTGCCAGTGGTATAAAGGGCGATGTGCCTTGCGCAGCAGAAGGGGGATTGTCCTTGATGGCTGCTTCATTGCCGTCGAGGGCAACACCCTCTTCTTGACTTTTTAGCCGAAGGCTATTAAAATACGGCCAAGTAATTCCTAGTTTTTAGTAGGAGATTGGTTGATAGGAGAAAGAGGTGGTTTTCGACGGCGGCGAAAACGCCGTCGGACCTCCTGATTTGCATCAAGGTGTTCAGTGGTTGGGGGAAGGGAGATGAGGTTCTCAAGTAAAGAGCTCTACGGGTTAAGGGCGATGATAGAGCTCGCCAGGCATTACCCGGAAGGACCTGTTCCCCTGTCCAATGTGGCCAAAGCTAGAGACCTCCCTCTGCCCTATCTGGAGCAGATAGCCTCTTCCCTACGAAAAGCTGGCTTGATCGAGAGCATCCGGGGAGCCCGTGGGGGCTACAAGCTGTCCAGAGCCCCGGGGAAAATCTCGATAGGGGATGTTTTCCGTGCTTTGGAAGGGAGGCTGGTAACTCTGCCGTGTCATCTGCAAGAGAACTGCGGTATATTTGAGGATGCTGAATGCTATTGTACTAAAGAGGTGGCTTGCGCAGCCCGGGATGTATGGGAGCAGGTGCACTCCCTGATGTCAGGGGTTCTGGATAAAATAACCCTGGCCGATTTGATAGCCCAATAAGTTCCACAGCCGATAGCAGCCGGCATAAGGGTGTTGAGAAACTCCGGGGTTAAACCTACCCCAGGAGTCGGAGGAAAAAGGGTGGTAATTTCTTGCACGGCGGCTTCGCCGCCGTGCAAGAAATTACCCTCAAAAAGCCTTTTAACCTGCCTTGAGCGAAGGATGCTCATCAAACAAAAAAGGAGGTAGAAGCGATGGCAAGTCAGCAGAAGCGCATAATCTATATGGACCATGCGGCTACTACCCCTGTTGACAAGCGGGTTGTGGAAGCTATGCTTCCTTATTTCACCGATAAATACGGTAATGCTTCCAGCATCTACAGCCTGGGGCGGGAGGCCCGGCAGGCCATTGAAGATGCCCGTCGCACTGTGGCCGAAATCCTCCACGCCCGTCCTGAGGAGATAATCTTCACCAGTTGCGGCTCTGAAAGCGACAACCTTGCCATCCGAGGGGTGGCGTTTGCCCAGAGACATAGAGGTAAGGGCAATCACATCATTACCTCCCCCATAGAGCATCACGCTGTTGGGCATACTGTAGAACAGCTGGAGAAGTACTTTGGCTTTGAGGTGACTTATGTGCCGGTGGATAAATACGGTATGGTAGACCCCGATGAGGTGGGAAGGGCCATCCGGGATGATACTGTGCTCATCACCATAATGTATGCTAACAATGAGGTGGGGACGATAGAGCCCATTGCCGAAATCGGCAAAATCGCCCGTGAAAGGGGAATCCCCTTCCACACAGACGCCGTGCAGGCTGGCGGCGCTCTGAGCCTCAACGTGGATGAACTCAATGTGGACCTGCTGTCCCTCTCCGGGCATAAATTCTACGCCCCCAAGGGCATAGGCATCCTCTATGTTCGGAAAGGGACACCCCTTTTGCCTATGCAGACCGGGGGTGCCCACGAGCGCAACCGCAGGGCGGGGACGGAGAATGTGCCTTACATTGTGGGCATTGCCACTGCCCTCAAGATAGCTTATGAGGAATTGGAATCCAACAACTTCCGCATCAAGCGCCTGCGGGATAAGCTCATCAAGGGCGTCCTGGAGCGCATCACCGATGCTTACCTGACCGGTCACCCGACAGAGAGGCTTCCCAACAATGCCAGCTTCATCATCAAGAACGCCGAGGGTGAATCCATATTGCTTGGCCTGGACCTTAAAGGCGTGTGCGCCTCCAGTGGCTCGGCTTGCACCAGTGGGAGCTTGGAACCAAGCCATGTCCTCTTGGCTATGGGCATTCCACCTGAGGAGGCTCACGGCTCCCTAAGGCTAACCCTGGGCAGGGAGAATACCGAGGAAGATGTGGATTACGTGCTGGAAGTCTTGCCCCCCATTGTGGAGAAGCTGCGGTCTATGAGTCCTTTCAGCTAGTAGAAGGCTGTGCTGAGGAAATTTCTAATGCTTTTCTAACACTTTTCTTACCATTTTCTCAAACAAGGTGGGTTATAATTTAACAGAAAAGGATATTTTGCTGTGCCTGAGAGCGTGTCCTAAAATTCAGCCAAAGCTCATCAAGACAGCAGGTTGGGACAGAAGTGGCAACGAGGATAGCGATGAAGTTCAACGTTATGGGTGCGGTGGCCGGAGTCACCGCTTTTTCTATTTTAGGGATGGAGGGACGATGTCCCTGAGGGCCTTTTACGTCAAACCCAACTGGGAGGAGATAGCCGCAAGGGCTAGGGAGGACCGCATCCATCTCCAAAAAGCCATCCTGGGGATTTTCGTGGTTTCCACCCTCCTGCTCTTCATCCTCCAGCGCCTCTCCCTCCCGGTAATATGGTTGGCTATCTTGAGCCAGGCTTGTTCCCTTTGCATTTACGGTGCTACAGCCGTTTGGTTTGCCCTGCGGCCTTTAAAGCTAGCACCCAGGGTAGCCTTTTGCTTTTACTCTGCCGTTGTCCTGTTCAGTTCCCTGGCCCTATATTTAGCCAAAGTCGGCTTTGCTACTCCTTTCTTAGAAGGCAGCCAGGCAACTGGCCCTCCATTGTACGCTGGCATCTTTTTCTTTGCCTCCTGGCCCTTCCTCGTTTACCTGGCTCGTTCCTACCCGGACCGATTTCGGAAGATAGGGTTCACATTATCCGGCCTCTTGAGGGGGGCTCTCCTCGGTTTAATCGCAGGGGCTTCTCTGGGGATGCATTGCCTTGTAAGCTCTAGCTTCGCCGGCAATGGGCTTATCAACCCCAAACCGCTTCCTTACATAGCCTGGCATCTTTCCTACGAAGCCGGCCTTCAGTCCCTTGCCGAGGAGATGTTCTTCAGAGGGGTGGTCTTCAACTTCCTTTACACCTTCTCCAGAAAGGGATTCTGGCCCTCTTGCCTCATCACCTGCCTGTTCAACGTGGGAGTTTATCTGGTCATACCCCAATGGACAGGGAACTTGATGATGACCATTGGGGTCTCTTTTTATGTTTTTATGATGGCCTTGGTCAACACCTTCCTCTATCGCTCTACAAAGAGCCTGCTGGCCCCTTATCTATGCAATGTCACTTTCGGCCTGATAGCGCTATTCCGGTAGCCCTGCACTTGTTTTGCCCTCGTCTGGGGCGAGATTGCCAACCAAGGCTGTAGTCCTTTGCAACTCGGTAGAAAACCGCTCTTTGGGCAGCTCCACACTTGATTGTGGATACATAACAAGTGGGGTTCCGTCCCAAGAAGGGGGCCTCTACACGAGAAAGCGCTTCAAAATCCGTTAAGGGAGCAAAATTGAGACACGGTAAGTCGAAAAATCAATGGCTGATTCTCAGTTTAATAGGGTTAAGCTTGCTCCTTTCCACCTTTCTGATTTACTATGCTGAGGCCGAGCACCTGGAGTTCCTCTCCGTTTATCGGTATTTCTACCTCATCCCCATAACCCTGGCTGCCTATCATTTTGGCAAGGCAATGGGCTTGAGCATATCCCTCTTCTGTAGCGCCCTCTTCATCCCTCTGCTGGCAAAACACATCGCCTGGTCAGGTCTCTCCGGCCACACGATAGAGATTTTGGGCCTCTTGCCCCTTTACAACATCTACGCCTTCTTCGTTGCGGACATAACGGCCTCTCTCCGCTACGGTGAAGAGCTATCACGCTCCCTCAATCGCCTGGAGAGATTGCTCGACAAGGCCCTTTCCCTCCAGGAAGTGGTGAGCTTAATCCTCGACCACGCCATAGAAGTATGCAATGCGGAATGGGGGGAGATGGCCCTGGTCAAGGAGCCCGACGGAGAACTGGTGCTTCTCCTAAACACCCGGCTGCAAGGGGGGGCTCCGGGGGTTGCTGATGGAGCCCCTAAGAATGCCAAGGCCCTTCCCAGGTGGGTTATTGAGCAGAATCGCCCCTTAATTTTACACGAGTTAAACGATGACCCCAGGTTTATCGAGGTGCCCTCATCTCCAAATGTCCCAATAAATTCCGCCATCGTAGCGCCTGTCCGAAAAGGCGATATGGTCACAGGCTATGTAGCCTTGTTCAAGGGGGAGGGAGAGTTCTTCACCGAAAAGGATATGGCTTCGCTGGAGGCGGTTATTTCCCGAAGCGAGATGACCATCTGGAATGCCATCACTTATACGAAGACGGAGCGTGCTCTGGCCCGGAGGGTGGATGAATTATCAACGATGGCGGAGATAGCGACCCGGCTGAATTCCACGTTGAACCTGGCCGAAATCACCGAGTTCATCCTGGACAAGGCTATAGAAATGACGTTAGCTGAGGCCGGTATGGTGGTCCTCTGCGATGAAAGGACCGGGGGGCTAAGTCCGTTGGCCTCGCAAGGGGCTTGCTTTGGATTGCTTGAGGATGTCTCCCGGGTCCTGTTCGATGAACTTATCAGCCGGAGTGCTCAGGTGGAGGGTGATTCCTGGGGACCCCTGTTCTTGGGGAATAGCTCTCGCCTTGCTGTGCCTATCTTGAAGGAAGATGATGCCATAGGCGCCATCCTGCTGGCAAGCCCCTCCTCCAATGCCTTCTCCGAGGAGGATATAAGGTTCCTGGTTAACCTGGCCACCCACGCTGCCATTGCAATCGAGAACGCCAGGCTCTTCCAAACGGTTTCCAGGGAGAGGCTGATGATGGAGCTGGTCCTGCGGGGCATTGCCGATGGCGTTTATACCACGGATAAGGAGAGGCGCATCTTAACCTTTAACCCTGCTGCCGAGCGTCTGTCCGGGCGCAGCAGGGAGGAAGTGATAGGGAAAACCTGTGCTGAGGTGTTTGGCCTGGTGGATGAAGAGGGGGCGAAGATTTGCGAGAGGGATTGTGCCCTGATCAAGGCTCTGGAGGGTGGCCTTTCGGATGTCCCCTATCATTGTGAGGGTAACCTTCAGAAAGGATGGAAGAAGCGAAGCTACATCTCCATTTCCATCGCCCCCCTGCTCGATGCCTGGGGTAATGTAACCGGCACGGTGGCGACATTTAGGGATATGACGAAGGAGAAGGAACTCGACCGGATGAAATCCGAGTTCATCTCTATGGTCTCCCACCAGCTTCGGGCTCCCCTGTCCAACATCCGGGCCTCGATTGAACTCCTTAGGGATTCCCTCCCCGCCGAGGCGGCGGATAGAGAGTTGCTGGATATTGCCTATTCTCAGAGCATAGGCCTGAGCAATTTTGTGGAGCAGATTCTCGACCTCACACGCCTGGAGGAGGGGCAAATTCACCTCGAAAGCCAGCCGGTGGCTTTAAGGCCAATCATCCGGCAAGTGATGGAGCCATTTGCAGCTCGTTCAAAACTCCATCGCTTTGAGATAAGGCTCCCCGAGCCTTCCCCGCTTATCCTGGTTGATGAAAGGAGCCTGGAGATAATCCTCAGCAACTTGCTGGAGAACGCCGTTAATTATTCGCCTGAGGGCGGTAAGATAACCATTGCGGCCCGGAATAAAGGTCAGGATGTGGTGATAAGCGTCAGCGACGAAGGCATTGGCATCCCTCCCGAAGATTTGGAGAGGGTCTTTGACCGTTTTTACCGGGTGAATGGAAGCGATGCCCAGCGGATTTACGGTCACGGATTGGGCCTTTACATAGCCAAGAAGCTGGTAGAACTTCAGGGAGGTAAAATCTGGGCGAAAAGCAGACCAGGAGCAGGTTCTTGTTTCTATTTTTCTTTACCTCGGGTGGAGGTTAGGTATGAAGGAAAGGAAAATATTGATAATTGATGATGACCCTGAGTTGCTCAAGCTCCTCAAGAAAGGCCTGGAGAGGCGCAATTTCTCCCTTATAACCGCTCAAAACGGCCCCGAAGGGCTCAGGTTGCTCTACGAGCACAAGCCATCCCTTGTCATCCTGGACATTATGATGCCCAAGATGGACGGCTGGGAGGTCTGCCGCAGGATAAGGGAGATGACCAATGCCCCCATCATCATCCTCACCGCTAAAGCTCGGGAGGAGGACATAATCTACGGGCTTGACTTAGGCGCAGATGATTACGTCACCAAGCCTTTCAGCATATCCGAACTGGTGGCAAGGATTGAAGCCATCCTGAGGCGTATGGAGGAAACCAACCCCTATGGCTGGGGGGAATTAAGCTCATATACGGTTGGCGATTTGGAGATAAACTTCGCCCGCCGCAAGGTTAAAGTGAAGGGCAAGGATGTGGATTTAACCCCTACGGAGTTCCGCCTCCTTGCACATTTAGTCCGCAATGCGGGAAAAGTTATCCCTCACAGGACCTTGCTCTCCCAGGTCTGGGGTCCGGCTTACAAGGAAGAAACAGACTACCTTAAGTTGTACGTGCATTACCTTCGACAAAAAATAGAAGAGGACCCCCGTAACCCCTGTTACATCATAACAGAGTGGGGAGTGGGGTATTACTTCAACGGTGAGGGATAAAATAATGAAGAAAGGCGTTGTGCTCGTGGTTGATGACGACAAAGTCGTATGCGATTTTATAGGCTGTCTCCTCGAGGATGCCGGCTACGAAGTTTACAAGGCCAGCAGCGGCGAAGAGGCTCTCTCAAACCTGGGGGGAATTGAAATTGTGCTGACAGATTTATTTATGCCTGATATGAATGGCCTGGAATTAGCGAGTCGAATCAAGGCCATTGATGAGACCATCCCCGTAATCGTTATGACTGCCCTGCCATACCCAGGTTGGGACACCGAAGCCTTGGAAAAAGGCGCTTTCAGTTGCTTAACCAAGCCCTTCACACTGGAAGAAGCCCTCTCATCCGTGGAGGAAGCCTTCGCCTGGCGGAGAAGCCTCCAGGCTCTCTGAGGGAATGAAACTTCAGCCCCATCCTAAAAAAGGGCTTGCTGGTCGCAACCAGCAAGCCCTGGTAAGGGTGGGACGAGCACCCTTCCTTTTCTCACCCCGCAGGAAATCAGGCTCGGAGAACCCTCTTATTGACCACTTCCATAAAGCGTTTCACCCGCTCAACATCAACGGGGTTCTCGGCTATTCCGTCCACCTTGAAGGTGGTGCCTACAATGGCCCCATCGGCGTATCTCAGGAAATCGGCAATGTTTTCCTCGGTGGCGCCGCTGCCTATGAGGATAGGGCGATGGGACAGTTCCCTGGCCCTCTTCACTTTCTCCAGGTCGGGGGCGCTTCCGGTCATCTTGCCGGAGATGATGAGGGCATCGGCCAGGTAAAATTCGGTCCACTCTATGTGGGTGGCAAGGTCTATGCCGGGGAAAGCTACGGAGTGTTTCTTATCAACGTCGGCCAGTATCTTTATGTGCTCGGCTCCCAGTTCCTTTCGCTTCCGCAGGAGGCGTGCAGCACAGCCATGGTCGAATTCCCCTGTGTCCCAAACCCTGGCTCCCGTAAGCAAGCACACCCTTATGAACTTCGCCCCCGAAGCCACAGCTATGGCCAGCGTCACCACCCCACCGTTGTGAACTACGTTAATGCCCACAGGGACATCAACTGCTTCCACCACTTTGCGGGCCACAACCGCCTGGGCGGTCATCTCCTCTGGCGGAACGTCATCGCCTACAAAATAAGGCAGGTCCCACATATTCTCCACGATGAGCCCGTTCACCCCGCCTTCCACCAGAGCGTGAGCATCCTCAAGGGCCCGTTCAATTATGAAATCCATCCCATACCCCGTGTACCCCGGTGCTCCCGGCAGAGGCCACAGGTGTATCATACCGATTATGGGCTTTTCCACGCCGAACAGTTCCCTGAGGGATTTGAGGCGGAGGCTTTCCAGGCGCTCTTTCCATTCGACTTTCATCGTTTGGTTCCCCCTTTCAGGATTTCCAGCAGGTGATTGAGTCCTCCCTTCCAGGGCTCCCACGTTGGAGAGGCAAGAGCCCCCTGGAGGAGAGCCACAACTTTCTGAGGGGTAGGGAGGCTTTCCCCCGCTCCCACCACGGTGCAGGCCAATCCGCCCAAGGCATTGCCCAACAGCGCCGACTCCGGCAGGTTTAGCCCCCACAGTTGCCCTAAGATGAACCCGGCATTGAAGCTATCCCCTGCCCCTGTGGTGTCAACCGCATCTATGGCGAAGGCCGGAACGGTGAAGGCTTTTTCTCCATCCCCAATCATACACCCTTTCTCCCCCAATTTAAGGGCTATCAGCTTCACGCCTCTTTCCACCAGAGCCTTCAGGGCTTCATCCGCTTCTTCCTTCTGGCTGAGGAGGCGGGCCTCCTCCAGATTGGGGAAGAGGACATCTACCTGGGGCAGCAGTTTTCTCACTTCCTCTCTGGCGTGGATGGCAGTGCACATCCCCACATCCAGGCTCACGGTTATCCCCTTTTGGCGAGCCGTCTCCAGAATTCTGAGGGCAGCGGTGCGCTGCGGCTCTTCCAAGAGAGCATAGCCTGAGATGTGCACCCATCGCAATTTCCCAAGTTCACCCTCACCAAGGCGAACGGGTTTCAGGCGGGTGTTAGCCCCCCGGAAGCCGAACATAGTGCGTTCGCCATCGGGAGTGACGGCTATGAACATAACTCCGATGGGAACTTCAGGGTCACGTTGCACCAAGCTTAATTCCACCCCTGCCTTCCGCAACCCTTGCAGGGCGTAATCGGCCAGGATGCCTGACCCTACTCTCCCCAGGAGGCTCACTTCCAGTCCGAAGCGGGCAAGGACCAGGGCGGTATTGGCAGCAGAGCCGCCTATGTGAAGCTCGCCTCTCTTCGCCAAGGCATCGCCGCCTTTGGGAGGGTACTGGTCAAGCAAGGCCACTATATCTATGTTGATGTCCCCCACCGTTAATACGCAAGCCATCCTCTTCACATCTCCCTTCGCCCTTCCAAGGCCCTGGCCAGGGTAATCTCGTCGGCGTATTCCAGGTCGCCGCCCACCGGGAGACCCCGGGCCAGCCTGGTGACCTTTATCCCAAGCGGTTTTATGAGCCGGTAGAGGTACATTGCCGTAGCTTCGCCTTCCAGGTTGGGATTGGTCGCCAGGATTACCTCCCGGATGTTCCCGTTATGGAGGCGGTGGATGAGCTCTTTGATGCGCAAATCATCCGGCCCAATCCCCTCCACAGGGGAAATAGCCCCGTGGAGCACATGGTAGACCCCCCGATATTCTCCTGTCCTCTCCAAGGCCAGCACGTCAAGGGGCTCCTCTACCACGCAGATGGTGGTGTGGTCCCTTTCCTCATCCCGGCAGATGGCGCAAGGGCTTTCGTCGGTGATGTTGAAGCAAATTTCGCAGTAGGTGGTCTTCTCCTTCAACTCCCTTATGGCCTCGGATAAAGCGAGGGCCTGTTCCTTGGGGGCTCTTAGGAGGTAAAAGGTTAGACGGGAAGCCGTCTTAGGGCCGATGCCCGGAAGGCGGCTGAATTCTTCGATTAACCTCGCTATCGGGGTTGCCAGCTTTGCCATCGTTCACATCATCAACCCGGGAATCTGTACGCCTCCCACGAGGGAGGCCATCTGTTCGGCAGCCAATGCCTGGGCACGCTCGATTGCCTCGTTCACGGCAGCCAGAATCAAGTCCTGAAGCATCTCCACATCTTCAGGATTGACGACCTCAGGGTCTATCGTTATGGAACGGAGGCGCTGGTGGCCGTCAATCACCACCTTTACCACCCCACCTCCAGCGCTAACCTCTATGGTTTCTTCGCCCAAGCTTTCCTGAACCTTTGTCATTTCGTCCTGCAATTTCTGCAACTGGCGCAGCATATCCTGAGCTTTAATGCTAGCCCCGGAGGTGAGCTTCCTCTTCTTCTTCTTTGCCATAAATTTCCTCCTTGGCGCAGACTCCTCGATAAATGCTTTCGCTCCTGTAAAGGCCTTTTGAGGGTATTTCTTACACGGCGGCGAAGCCGCCGTGTAAGAAATACTACTCCTTTTCCTTGCCCGGCTCCCGAGGGCGAGTTTAACCCCGGAGTTTTTTACCTCCTCCCGCCGTTGTGTCTAGCCCTGGGTGAAAATCCTAATGACTTGTTTC
>DRAO01000509.1 GCA_011041825.1 Chloroflexota bacterium | reverse complement strand
GGCAATATATTTCCCCTCATTCCACACTTTCAAGGAAACTCTCGCCTTGAAGGCTTGCCCCCGAATCCCTGGGTTGAGATTAACGGTTTGCTGAAGGCGGTCAGCTTGCAGGGGGCCTGAGTCATATACTGATATCCCATCTACTTCGAGGATTGCCCTGCTAACGGGGACAGTGCCCCCCGTGTTGTCCCAAGCCCCGAAATCCAGGATGGCCTCCCCTTCCGAGGTGCACTCTTTTAGCGCTATCACCACCTCTAAATCAGCAGGTCCGCCAGGGGTAGGTGTGGGTGTGGGGAGGGGCAAGGGCTTTATCCAGACCGGGTCCCAATCGTTGTAAGGGCTGTTGCTTATGTTCCGAAGGTTGGAGCCTTCTGAGTCCATAACCCATATCTGCCTGCGACCCCCCTCCCGGTCTGACCAGAATACAATCCGTTTGCCATCGGGTGACCAGCTTGGATGCCTATCGGTAAACTGAAGGTCGGAAGTTAGGAGCCTTTCCTCACCTCCGTCAAATCGGGAAACCTTTATCTCATCGTTAAACTTCACCTGGGACACATAAGCCAGGTACAGCCCATCCGGGGACCAGGCGGGTTCATAATCGGGCCCCGGATTTTGGGTCAGCCTCCAGGTCCACATACTCTGGAGGTGGCGCACGAAAATCTCCTGGTTATCCCGGTAATAGCGGACAAACGCAGCCCTGGTCCGGTCGGGGGAGAGCGCTTCCCTCGCCAAGGCCTTATGATACAGAGCCTCGTCTTCCAGCTTGGTCTGTCCGCTGCCATCGGGATTCATAACGTAGATGGCTTCCTTCCCATCCCGGTCCGACTTGAAGGCAATCTTGCCAGCAAATTGCTCGAGGGAGGCCCGGGTGGCCTGAGGTGAAGGGGAGAGGGTGGGAGGCGCTGGGGCTTGGGGAAGTGAAGCCGAGTAATACACAAAGGCTATGAGGGCTGCGATCAAGGTGATGGGCAGGAAGGTGATAACCCACTTAAGCCACCCAGGCCCGGTTTGTCTTGAAGCTTTTGGCATATTGGTCTGCATTATATCATTTCCTCCTTACGATATTCCACATTCCACCCGGTAGCACTCCATTTAACCGCAGTTGGCGATGTTGCCTTACGGTGGGCGAAAAAGGAGAAAATCCCACTTTTTATGTGACCACGATTAAGTGTGGAGCCACCCCGCCCGGTAGCACTCCACTTAACCGTGGTTAAGGGGATAAGTAAGGCGTCTTCAATCACGGGCCAGGTACTCATATCTAACTGTCCCAAGGGAATCAATGACGCAGAAGAGGTGTTCTCCATCCTCAGATTTATGGAGCACTGGCCTGTAAATTTCCTCTGCAACCTTCACCAGGTTATCCAGCGAATCCAGGTGTACCACAGTCTGCCTTTCGGTAGGAGGTGGCAGGGTCTTGACCTCTACTATCAGGTCAGCGTATTTTCTCTGGAGCATTTGAACCTGTTCTTCGATGGTTGGCCTCCAGGTTCTGGAGGCAAGGTACATCCAGAGGAGGTAAATCAGGAAGATGCTGGAAAGGGCGAAGGCCGTCCCCCCTGCGAGTTTATAAAGTCCCAAGTTGACCACCGGGGCTACCTCCATCTCCCCCAGGTCACCCGCCCGGACTTTCTCCAGGTTGTCCCCGACTTTGATAAGCCCTCCTTCCAGGTCCATTTCCAAGGGGACCCGGAATGTCTCATCAATTACCCCATATTCCGTCTCGGCAACGGAATGCACGTTGGCGCTTAAAGTCAATTTGTACAAGCCTGCGGGCACTTTGGTCTCCTCCTCGACGGTCTGGAGCAACTCCCTGAACTGGGATATGGGTACTGAGAAGGGGACTTCAAAGGCTCCTCCCTCGGCTATCGTTTCAGGCACCAGTACGAATTGCTTCTGCCATATCCCAGGGGATGTGAGGGTGGCCGTGATTTGATATTCCTCGGTAAGGGAGCTTGGGGGCTGGTCTGATACGAAATCGTAGGCGAAAGTGAAGGCCATATTTTCCGTGAGCTCCAGGAAGTACACTTTGCCAGGGCCAAGTTCCGTGCTCTCGTAGAGGATGTTGGGTTTCATATAGACTGTGTAATCAAATCGGCCCCGATGAGTGTAATTCAGCTTAGGCACATATTTCTCCACCTCAGGGGGCATAGTGAAAGCCTTATACAGGCCGAAACCGGAGGTAAACAGGAAGAGAAAAGCCAGGACAAAGGATATAAACTTTATGATTGGGGAAACTGCAAAGGATTTCCAGAACAGCTTTTTGCTCATATTTTCCTCTCTCCTCTATTCTATGTTCTGCAAAGCCTCACACGAAGTGAAAGCTGGCTTCCTGAGCTCGATTCATCCTCAAGGGGTTATCACCAGGGTAGGCGTCGGGGTGGGAAGTATGGAAACCGTCCCTTTGATGAGGAGCTCCACCTGGGCATTGCTCAGGTTGGCATTCACCTTGTATCTGACGGGGTAATCACCGTCCTTGAAGCCCCGGGCGTTGCAGGTAATCTCAACGTCGGCTTTGCCGCCTGGTCCGATAACTGAGGGGTTGTGCAGCTCCAGGATGAGGTTGTAGGGAGCCTTATCTACTGCCACATCTATCCGGGCAAAAGAGGGGAAGTGATTGAATAGTGAGAAGGCTTCCTCTCGGACAACCGTGCCTCCCATTATCTCGACAGGCTTGACCGAATACCCGAAGAGAGCCCTTTCGGGGTTTTCGGCCATAGTGATTCCTGCTGAAGTATGCACCCTCACCTCATAAGAGGAGGCTATTAAGCCCCCCATTGCCAGGATGATGAGGGCGGTTAACGCTAATAGAACCTTCTTCACATTTTCCTCCTTACCAGAACCCCTGTAACTTGCCCGCTTTTATGCATCCGGCCATAGAAGCGAACCTACCAGCCACGGTTACGTGCAGGGCTACCCTTGCGCTTGCTCCTTCGATTAAACTGGGAATCGAGGAAAGCCAGGGGAAGGATGGCACCAGAAGAGAGGATGAGGGAAACGGTTAATGCTGCCAGCAAAGGGTGGATTTTGGCCAGGCTGTAAATCATATCGGGGGGCAAGAAGCCAGGCAAAACCCACATTGAGATTTTCTCCGAATAAAGCCCGGGGGTAGCCTTTCGGGCGTTTATTGTAGCCGTAATCTCCATTTCCGTCTTCGGCTGCACCACCACGGGGTTTTGGGACAAGCTAAGATGCTCCGAATCAAAGATGAAAAGGACTACCATAGGGAATATGGAATCAGTGCTCACCGTCAGAGTGCTCTCTTTCTCAGACCCTATGCGCACGTAATCGAAGTTGATCTCGCCGTGGCCCGCCAGGATTTGCTCTCTCCCCGTGAGGGAAATGCCATAGGTGACCTCTTTCACCGATGAGCCCCTTATGGCCCCGGAGACCATTATCAAGGTGCACAGGAGCATCACCCCCACGCAATTCACGAACGTGGGATGTCGTTCGTAAAATCTGCCAAGGGCATTTCTCCTCTTGAAGCGACCACGACTTTTACTTGAGAAAGCCCACCAGAGCAGGATGATGAAGAGGATTGCCAGGGCCAGGGGAGCACGAGCCTTTGAGCTGGAGATATAGAGGACCAGGGCTCCCACCCCCGGTATTTTAAGCGCCCCTTCACCGATTTGGATTATGTACCCCTCTATCTTGTCTGAAGTAACAGGAGTGTGGTCCGTGAAGGAATTACCATCGCCTTTTGTAAGGTAAACGTGCCCTTTCTTATCTACAACCCTGTGAATCACCTTCTCTTCCACGCCTTTTGGCCCCTCCCTGGTGAAGACGATGATCTCGCCTATGTGGGGATCAGGAGGCCTGCCAGGTAAGAAGGGGATGATGAACACTAAATCTCCCCGCTTGAGGGTGGGAACCATAGATTCACCCTGGACAATGTTCCACCCCCAAGCTTTCTTAAGGATGTAATGGGAATAGAGGGAGAAGAACACGGTGAGCAGTACAAGGGCAAATGCCAAGTTGCCTATTAACCTTGCCTTTCTTCCTTGCAAATCTTGTCTCCTCATTTACAGGCGGGAGGGTGGTAGGCTTTTGGTCTACCACCCTCTATACCTTTAGTTTCGCAGAAAGAGCAGGAATATTTGCGGCGGCAAAGCTGCCGCAAATATTCCCTTTCTTCTTCCCCAGCCTTTGGCTGAGCAAGCACAGCTTTTCTCTTTTGTTACGGTGCTGTGGCCTTCCAGGTGATGATACCGCCGTGGTGGCCACCTGGGCAAGCGCAAGGTCCAGACTCAAGGATGAAGTCACACTGGACATCACCATTGGCAGGGATGGTTACGCTCTCACCATCCGGGTAGAGGACAGCGCCATCACAGATGATGGTGAGATGCTGCCCACAGAAGCAACCCATCATATCTATATCTTCAATGGTGAGGTTGACATCGTAAGGCTTCTTGTTGTCAACCCTGAGGACATCCAGGTACTTGTATTCGGACCAAGGCTGCACCCCCTTGAAGTCGAAGTGGACCTTGTAGCCGCCGCAATACCTAATGTAGCGGATGAAATCATCGGCTACTGGCTGGTCCTTCTTCTCGAAGCTGAGTTCGGCGTCCCAGGTGTCACCCAGCCTCCAGTGGAGGGTGTTCCACACCCTGGCTTCGTACTCGCCGGCAATGACTACAGCGCTAGCCAGCAACATCAGCACCATCAGTAATATTACCTTTTTCATCTCAATCCCTCCTTCGGGTATTTTGGGTTAGAAGCCTGCGGCTCCTCCCCTTTCAGGGCTTTCACCGGGGTTTTCCCAACCCGTATGCCTCCCCGGAGGAGGGCCATACGGGGCGCTCGTCCCACCCTCGGCGGCCAGGTTTTCAAGCCAAGCCTTTGAAAACCACCCTGACTTTGGCCTTCTCACTTTCCACTATAACACCGCAAAAATTTGTTTTCAATTGGAATAAGGTTAGAAAAAACTTAGAGATGGAGAAAGGTATTTCCTTGCCCGGCCCCTTTTGCCATCAGCGCATAAACTGAGTATAATGAGAAAAGGAGAATCCCTTCAAAGAGGATGTAACCCTTAGCCAGGGGAGGGCTATGAACGAGATTAAAGACTTGCTGGATTCCATCAGGGAGCCCGAGGGGAGGCAACTGGTATCAAGGGCCTACGAACTGGCCAAGGTTGCCCACGAGGGACAGGTCAGGGCTTCAGGTGAGCCCTATATCCAGCACAGCCTGGCCGTAGCACACATATTGAGCGATTTGCGCCTGGATCCCGCCACCATTGCCGCTGGGCTCCTCCATGATGTGGTGGAGGACACCATCCTGGATGTGGATGACATCCGGGCTGAATTCGGCGAGGAGGTTGCCAGGCTGGTGGATGGGGTCACAAAGCTGGAGAAGATGGAGAAGGACCGGCTCCAGGCCAGGGAATTGAGCAGGGCTTACGAACAGGCCGAAAGCATCCGCAAGATGTTCCTGGCAATGGTGGATGATGTGCGGGTGGTGCTCATAAAGCTGGCCGACCGCCTGCACAATATGCGTACCCTGGGCTCCCTGCCGGAGCATAAGCGACGCCGGATTGCACAGGAAACATTGGAGATATTCGCCCCCCTGGCGAACCGCCTTGGCATCTGGAAGATAAAATGGGAACTGGAGGACCTCGCCTTCCGCTACCTTGAGCCTGATAAATATAAAGAGATTGCGATGAAGCTGGATCAGCGCCGGAAGGACCGGGAGCGCTATATCGCCAAGGTTATCGAAACCCTCCAGAAGCGCCTGAAAGAAGCAGGTATAGAAGCGGAAATCACCGGACGCCCCAAGCACATCTACAGCATATACCAGAAGATGAAACGCAAGAACCTGGACTTCAATCAAATTTACGACCTCCACGGGGTTCGCATCATAGTCAACGACATCAAGGATTGCTATGCCGCTCTGGGTGTCGTGCATTCCCTGTGGCCTCCCATCCCGGGCGAGTTTGACGATTACATAGCTACTCCTAAGGACAATATGTACCGCTCCCTCCACACAGCAGTGGTGGGGCCTGGCGGTAAACCCCTGGAAGTGCAAATCCGCACCTATGAGATGCACAGGGTGGCGGAGTACGGGATTGCCGCCCACTGGCGATATAAGGAGCAGGCCAAACGGGATGTGGAGTTTGAGAACAAAATCGCCTGGCTCCGCCAAATCCTGGAATGGCGCCAGGAGGTCACCGATGCCCGGGAGTTCATAGACTCCCTCAAGAGCGATTTCTTCCAGGACAGGGTCTACGTCTTCACCCCGAAAGGCGATGTCATAGACCTGCCAGCCGGTTCCACCCCCATAGACTTTGCCTATCACATCCACACCGAGATAGGCCATCGCTGCCGTGGGGCAAGGGTTAACGGCAAGATTGTGCCTCTGGATTACCAGCTTAAGAGCGGGGACCAGGTGGAGATAATCACTGCCAAGAGGGGTGGGCCAAGCCGTGATTGGCTTAACCCTGATTTGGGGTACGTGAAGACTTCCCGGGCCCGGCAGAAAATCCGCCTCTGGTTCAAGAAGCAGGCGAGGGCGGAGAACATAGCCCAAGGGCGGGAGCTCCTGGATAAGGAATTGAAGAGGCTCCGTATTGATGTGGACTACGAAGAAGTGGCCCAGATGTTCGGCTACAAGAGCGCTGATGATTTCCTGGCCGCCATCGGGTACGGCGACATCCACCCGCAACAGGTGGCGACCAAATTGCTCCAGATGGAAAGCCAGGAAGAGGAGCTACCCAAGCCGAGGCCCACGGTCAGGGAATCCCCGGGTGTCACGGTGCTGGGGGTAGGGAATCTATTAACGCATTTGGCCAAGTGTTGCAACCCGGTGCCCGGGGATGCGATTGTGGGTTACGTTACCAAAGGCAGGGGGATTAGCATCCACAGGGCGGATTGCCCTAACATACTGCACCTGAAGGACAGGGAACGCCTTATCCAGGTATCCTGGGGGCAGGAAAGCCGTGCCAGATACCCCGTCACCATCACCGTTAAAGCCTTCGACCGGGAGGGGCTTTTCCGGGATATAGCCACTGTGGTGGCTAATGAGGGCGTCAACATCGCCAGCGGTGAGATAACCACCCGTAAGAAGGACCACGTGGCCATCATCAAAACCACGCTGGAGATAAGCACGGCCTCTCAGCTTACCCGCATCCTCGATAAAATATCACGCTTGCCCAACGTGATAGAAGCTTACAGGCATACGGGTTAATTCCCCAAAAGGGGCACTTCATTTCACCTGCGGGGTCTCCTCCGGAGGAACCTTATCAGGGGTCCAGAACCGCTTTACCTTATCGGAGTTCCTCGCTTTAGCGAGCCAATCCTCCAGAGCCGAAGCCCTCCTTTCGGCCAGGTAAGCGGGGTCAAGCTCTCTGTTCATCTCGTGTCCTTCAACCTTTATGATGTGATAGCCCATCGAAGTTTTTATAATCCCGCTTATGCGTCCCACCTCCAGGGAAAAGGCCACGTCCTCGAAAGTCTTCTCCCATTTTCCCCTGGGGAACCACCCTAAATCTCCCCCGTTGTCTTTGGTGGCTTCATCCTTTGAGTATTCCTTGGCCAACTCGGCGAAATCAGCCCCGGCCTTGAGCTTCTCAAGGACCTCCTTAGCTTCTTCCTCCGAATCCAGCAGGATGTGGCGGACGTGCACTTGCTCGGCGGTGGTGGGGACTTTATCGGCCAGTACCTGACGCAACTTCTCCCTCAGGAGGATAACCGCCACTATGTCCCTGTATTCCTGCTCCGAAATCCCCACCTGCTTTTGCAGGGAAGTGATGAATTCCTTATACGCTTGCTTGAACTCCTTTTCCGTCATCCGGGTTGGGGTTGGAGTAGGGGTGCCGGTTATGGTTAAGGTAGCCGTGATAGGGGTCGGCGTAGGGGTAGGGGGATTGCGTTCGTATCCGAAAGCCCGCTCTATCTGGAGTTGCACTTCCTGGGGGGTTACGGTAATGCCTTCCTCAGCGGCCTTCTGCCTTATGAGCTCTTCATCTATCATTTGCTGGAGCACGGTCACGCCCACGTTTTCCAGCCGGGATTTGAGCTGTTGAAGCTGCTGGTCCACAAGCTGGATGTAGAATTTATCCTCTTCCTTCTCCGGGTCCAGCATAGCCTTTTGCCTTTCCCAGTATTCTATGCTCCTCCGCAGGTTAAAACGCTCCAGGCGGACCCGTTTTTGATAGGCATCGGTACGTATGGGCACATCCCCCACGATGGCTACCGGGGAAGCGGGCTTGGCTACGTATTCCTGGTATAACCCCATAGCCAGCAGGCCCACCACGATTAACCCCACTATCCCCAGGCCGATGAGCACCATCCGTTGCTGGCGTTGTTCCTTCTTACGCAGAGCTCTGCGCTTTCTGGTTTCCACAGGTTTTTTAGCTTCCTTACGCTTCTTAGCCATCCTTCACTCTCCTAAAGTAAAGGGCAAAGGTGCGGCATATCCTTACAAATATGCCGCACCTTTTAAGGCGCAATGATTGCCATCGAGCGTTTAGGAAAAGCCGCTTGTACGGGCGTGTTCAGCAGTGAAGGGCAGCAGAGCCAGGAAGCGTGCCCTCTTCACGGCCCTTGCCAGGCGGCGTTGATGCTTAGCGCAAGTCCCTAACTTGCGACGGGGCTGAATCCGGCCCCGTTCGCTTATGAATCGGCGCAGGAGTTCCACCTGCTTGTAGTCTATATCATCAATGTTCTCAGCGCAAAAAGCGCAAACCTTTTTCTTCGGAGTGTACCTGCGGATTGTCCGTGTTGTCTGTTGTTTTGTCGTGTTTGCCACTCTAACCTCCTCCTATCTCTGGTTTTAGAAAGGGATTTCGTCTTCCTCTGCCTCTTCGGTCATCTCTCCTTCCCGGGCCTCCCTGAGGGGAGGGCCTTTACGGTCATCTAGGATTATCATCTCGTTAGCCACCACTTCTGTCCGGTAATGGCGGTGTCCCTCAGCATCATCCCAAGCCCGGGTCTGAAGGTGGCCTTCTATGTATACCCTGGAACCTTTCCGCAAGCGCTTGCTGCAGATTTCAGCCAACCCCCCCCAGGCTACTACATTGAACCACTCGGTGGCATCCTTCCTCTCGCCATTAGAGGTAACCCAACTGCGGGTGGTGGCAAGGCTAAAGGAAGTCACCGGCTTGCCGTTAGGGGTGTAACGCAGCTCCGGATCCCGACCAAGACTACCTATCAGTATAACTTTATTAAGCCCCCTAGCCATATCCCCCACTCCTTTTTCAGAGTTTTGACCGCTGTATCTTCCACACACAAAAAGCCGCCAGAGCCTCACTTATCGGTACGAACAATAAGGTAGCGCAGGATGGATTCATTGAGTTTAAGGCTGTGGTCCAGTTCCTTCAAGGCTTCCGGCGGCAATTGCATTTGCATTACAACGTAATAACCTTCTCGCTTTTTACGTATAGGATAGGCCAGGCGTCGACGTCCCCAAACATCTGTCTTGCTAACTTGTCCGCCCTGACTTACCACTAGCTTCTGCACCTCTTCTATCGTGGCATCTATCTGCTCTTGCTCAAGGTCCGGCGTTATTATGAAAGTCATCTCGTATTCCCTCATTTCCTCTCCCATCACCTCCTTTTTGCGATTTTGCGGCCAGGGTCCGGTGAATTAACGGGAGAACCGCTCTCCTCCGACCGCCAGAACAAACCTCAATAAACTATAGCATAATCCCCCAATTTTGGCAAACCGAAAGCGGGGGTGAAGGGGGCGGGAGGAGTCAGGGCAATCTATGCTCTTATCTTCAGACCGTCGTAAGCCACCGTTACCCCGGGCCACTTCGTCACGAGGGATTCCAGTTCATCATGGGGCCGATTATGGTGGTTGAAATGGGTCAGGACAAGCCTCTTAGCCCCTACACTCTGCTGAAGTTGAACCGCCTCAGCAATGGTGATGTGGTCAGGCATAGAAGTCTTGAACTCAGGGGTGTTCACAATCAGCAGGTCTGCATTCTCCATAAGACAACGAGCATAATTGCTGAACTCATTAGAAGTATCGGATGTATAAACTACTTTCGTGGTGCCTTGGTAGATGGCTAAACCGAAGCAGGGAACCGAGTGTTTGACAGCAAAGGGGACGAGGAAGAAGCCATCGAAGTGAAGGGCCATACCGGGGTGAACGGTTAGGTTAAACATCCGGGTATTGAGATGCTGAATACCTCTGTTGCGGGTTAACCTCTTGTAAACCTGGGGGACGAGGAAGAGGTCTATGCTCCTCCCCCAATAGCTGAATTCTTCAATGCCTCCTGCGTGGTCGTAATGCTCATGGGAGATGAAAATGCCATCAATCCGGGAGATATCGTATGACCTGAGCATGTTTTTAATGTTGGGGGGGGTATCCACAAGGAGTTTGTAATCGGGCAGGTGCAGGATGAAAGCGCTTCTCTCCCGCCGCAGCTTTCCCCCTTCGAGGCGAGCCCTTCTACAGTGCTCACAGGTGCATTGGATGGCAGGTATGCCTTCGGCGGCACCTGTGCCCAAGAATTGCACCTCTATCATTGGACCCTCTCCATTAAAGGCTCAATTTCAGGCCATCGTAGGCCACCTTCACGTTTTGGAATTTATTTGCCCATTCCTCCAGTTCATCGTGAGGCTTATTGTGATGGGTTATGGATGTAAGGACCAATTGACGAGCCTTGACCTCGTCCTTGAGTTTCAGGGCTTCTTCCACACTCAGGTGCTGCTTGGTCTCATCGGGCTCAAATACGGGCGTGCCTACAATCAATATGTCGCAGCATTGCATAAGGCGGCGGGCGTAATTAGTGAAGACAGGAGGGGCGTCAGGGGCATAGATGACCCGCCGTTCTCCTTCCTTAATTGAAAGGCCAAAGGATGGGGGCTCCCTCCTCAGGGCGAATGCAATTATGGAGGAAGCACCAAAATAAATTGAAGCCCCCAGGTAATAAGGTATGTGAAACATAAGCTTCTCCAACCGGTCAGTCCATAGTTCCTGCTTTATAAGGGTGAAGAGGTTCTCTTCGGCCAGGAAATCCAGAGGGCCATGCCAATATTCAAATTCCTTGATCCCCCCGATATATCCATAGTCGGCATTGGTGGCAAGGATGCCATCCAAGCGCTTGACCTCGTACTTATTGATGAGGGAGCGTATCTCGGGGGGGGTGCCTACCAGGAGGTCATAACCGGGCAGGGAGAAGAGGACGGCTTCTCTTTCCCGGGCGAGCTTGCCGTTTTCCCTCCTTGCCCTCCTGCAATGCTCACAGGTACAGTTAATGGCAGGGATTCCTTCCGCAGAGCCGGTGCCTAAAAAAAGAATCTCTATCGCCATCTCTGGTTTCCCTTCTCCCATAAAATTAAGGCTGGTTCAACACACCAGCCTTTTTAAGCTCTTCAGTTGTGCTACTCATAGAGAGATCGCTGCTTGTACCTCTCCTGTGAAAGCTTGATAACATTCCCGAAATGCCTTAAAAAGTATAATCAATTTCCAAACTTTGTCAAGTCAAAACGATGCCTTGACTAAAATCTTACCGCAAGCTATAATATTAATCACTGTTCAAGGCCGTACAAAGGGGTCTCGATTATGAGCCATCTCACCATTTTCTGGATAATCCAGGCCATTGTCTTCCTGGCTTTTTTCACCGAAGTGGGGTTTTTGCTTTCGATTTGGTTAAAAGCCCGCATTCCTGGTTTGTCCCCCGAAACCCCGACCTTCTCAAAGCTCTCCTTTCTGATTCAGCAAGCTATCGGCAGTGTCTTTCGCCCTCAATTCCCAGGAGCTGTGAGAGAGCTAGTCCTCGATGGGGTATTCCACCGCCGTCTGTTTCACACTAACTTCTTGCGCTGGCTGGGCCACATAATGGCCTTTGGGGCTTTCCTCCTCCTGGGCATTTTCTCGACCCTTACCGGCTTCGCCTCCGAAATCCTCCACCACCTCTTCGGGGTAAAGCATCCCCTCATCATCGTCTTCACCTTACCCGACCACCCACTCATCGCCTTAATTAACGAGGTGCTGGGGATGATCATCCTGGTCGGTCTCAGCATCCTTTTCTACCGCCGTTTCATAGCCAGGGACCCTCAACTCCGGACCGCTTTCGATGACAAATTCGTGATTTCCCTGCTCCTTATCATCGTGTTGAGCGGCTTCCTGCTAGAGGCTGTGCGGCTTCTGGGAGAAGGGGCCAGGGGAGTGGCTCCTGCCCTAGGTTTTCTAGGCTATGCTTTGCACCGGCTCCTGGCCTTCCTCCCCCTTCCTTGGCACGGGGTTTACTTGG
>DRAO01000348.1 GCA_011041825.1 Chloroflexota bacterium | reverse complement strand
TATTACTCCGCTGCCAGGGAGCTGAAGAAGCGACACCCCAACGTAGAGGTCGTCCTTGAAGGCCTCCCCTATGATGAACAGCGCACCAAGGTCCTGATGACCGTGGCTGCCGGCAAGGGGCCCTGTGTGGCGCAAGTGGACTGCATCTGGCTCGGGGAGTTCGCTGAAGGCGGTATCCTTATAGACCTCACGCCTTACTACGAGAAATGGGAAGATAAAAACGACATCCCCGAAGTCTTCCTGGAGTCATCCAAGTACAACGGCAAGTACTATGGCGTGTGGTTGAACTCGGATGTCCGCCTCCTCCAGTGGGAGAAGGAGCCTCTTCGCAAGGCCGGTTTTGACCCCGAGGTGCCACCTAAGTACTGGGAAGAGATGGCCCAGATGGTCCAGAAGGCCCAGAACCCGCCGGAGTTGTGGGGCTTTCTCTACATTGCCCAGGCCAACGATGATACCAACGACTACTGGTATCCCTGGCTGTGGCAAGGGGGCGGAAGGATCCTCTCCGAAGATTACACTAAGGCTATGTTCAACAGTGAGGCGGGTGTGCAAGCCCTCCAATTCTGGGTAGATCTGATGCACAAATACAAGGTGACCCCCCAGGACGTGATGTCGGAGGCGGAGGACCCCAGCGCTGCGCTGGCGCAGGGCCTCTTCGTCATGGGAGAGACCGTCGGCCTCAACTGGAGCAGGGAGCGCTTCCCCACCGCAGAGGACTTCAAGAAAGCGGTCGGCGCTGGTCACCTGCCCATCCCTCCGGGAGGGCGCCAAGCGACTGGGTCAGGGGGTTGGCTCCTGGGTATCACCCGGGATTGCAAGTATCCGGACCTGGCCTGGGAGTTTATCACCCTTGTGACCTCGCCGGAGAACGCCAAGGACTTCTGGAAGCGTGAGGGTATGGTGCCCGTCCGCAAGTCCGCCATTAAGGACGTGGCAGAGTACGAGGAGGCCTTCCCCTACTATCACCTGGTAGAAGAGGCCGTGGCCTTCACCCACTTCCGTCCCTACATCCCCGAGTATCCGAAGTTCGCACCAGCCCTCTGGACGGCTATCCAGAAGGCCTTGCTGCTGGAGGCAACGCCCAAAGAGGCACTCGATGAGGCCGCGGAGGAGACAAACAAGATCCTGGCCGGGGAGAAGTAGTGCCTCTGCGGGAACCTGTTCACCCCAGGGGTACCTTCACCTCTGGTGAAGGTACCCCTGGAGATGGTTGACTTTGATACCTTAATTTTGTGCAAAAATAATTTTATTGAGGAATTTCGGCTTTGTCAAAGCTGAGGAGTTTTAGCATTGACGGGACAGGAGATAAATTATGCAGGTAGCCTTTAGAAGGTCAAGGCGGTGGGCCGGTTTTACAGCTTTTCTTTTCCTCTTACCATCCCTTCTCCTTATACTGATATTTCAAATTTACCCTTTTATTAAAGGCGTGGAGTATGCCTTTAGAGATATAGAGTTGGTTAGACCTACCGAGGGGGAATTTGTCGGATTGCGGAATTTTATCATCGTCTTGCGTTCCACTACGCCTCGGTTCTGGACCGTGGTGTTTAATTCTATGGTTTTCACAGCAGGCTCCATCGCCGGACAAATAGGCCTGGGGCTTTTTTTCGCCATCCTATTGCACCAGCGATGGGTAAAGGGCAGGAATGTTTTTCGCTCCATTTTCCTTATTCCCTGGGTTATCGCTGGCGTAATTGTAGGTTATACCTGGCGGTTCGTGTATGATCCCAGGGCCGGATTGCTCAACAGGTTCTTAATCGCTTTGGGTATTATGCCGACTCCCTGGCTTATATCTCCTCGAACGGTTATGATAGCCGCAATTGTGACCAACATCTGGCGGGGTGTGGGTTTTGATTTATTGGTGCAGCTCGCCGGACTTCAATCCATTGATCTCGATTTATTGGATGCGGCGGCGGTGGATGGCGCCAGCGGAACCCAACTCATATATTACATCGTGTTGCCGTTACTCAAACCCTTCCTCCTCATAAGTTTGATTGTGGATACCATAGCGACCCTGAATCTCTTCGACCTGATTTTCATCCTCACCGGCGGGGGGCCAATGTACCGAACAGAGGTGATGTCGCTGTATATGTATCACCTGGCCTTTGATCAGGGATATCTGGGTCGAGGTTCGGCGGTGTCGGTCATCCTGTTATTGATCACCCTTGGCCTGGTTATGCTGTACATATTCTTGTTTGAGGAGGAGGCTGCTCGTGTTTAGCAACAGGCCGAGTCGAACGCTTAGGATATTTACCTATACAATTTTGATCCTGTGGGCGTTTTTCTGCCTGGCCCCTTTGTATTGGATTTTCTCCACTGCCTTTAAACCGCCAGCGGAAGCAGAGGCGTACCCGCCGACTTTTATACCTCGCTCGATCACATTGGAGAATTTCGTCTATATTTTTACCAAGTCCAGAAACTTCGGTGTAATGCCCTTCCTTAACAGCTTTATCTATGCATCGGGGACTGCGCTCCTGACGGTGGGCATTTGCAGTTTGTCCGGATATGCATTGTCTCGATACCGTTTTCCGGGCAGGAGGTGGATTGGGGTGGCAATGTTCTTCCTGAACATGCTACCTGCTCTATCCAAGCTCATTGCCCTATACATTATGTATTCTCGTCTCGGCCTATACGATACCCGCATCGGTCTGATCCTTCTCTACACCGCCGGACAGGTGGCATTCGGCACTTGGGTTATGAAGGGATATTTCGACTCCATCCCCCTGGATTTGGAGGAGGCGGCCCGAGTGGATGGGGCATCTCCCTGGCAATGTCTCCTTTACGTTACCCTGCCGCTTTCCCTGCCCGGTATGGGCGCTGTGGCGGTGAACGCCTTCAGTAGCGGTTGGGATGAGTTTATGCTGGCGCTGACTCTGACACAATCGAAAGAACTGAGGCCTTACACGGTTGCTCTTAGCGCTTTGGTCGGAGAATATGGAAGAGTAGCCTGGCATCACGTCTCAGCGGCTGGTGTGGTGTCTTTGTTGCCTATCGTCCTGTTGTTTGTGATATTCCAGAGGGCTTTTGTGGCAGGATTGTCTGCTGGAGGTACGAAATGAGCGAGGGCAATGGAGCTGTTGTGGTCGCAGCTGAAGGCCTCACCAAGTATTATGGTAAGCATAAAGCCGTCGAGAACCTCCACCTGAAAGTGCACGCAGGGGAAATCTACGCATTGCTTGGTCCCAATGGGGCAGGCAAAACCACCGCCCTGCTGATGTTGCTGGGAATCATCACTCCTACCTCGGGGCGTGTTTTGCTCTTTGGCGAAGAACTGCGGGACAGCTCTTTCGCCCTAAAACGTCGCATCGGTGTGGTGTCGGAGTATCAGAATCTCTACACCAGTATGACCGTCTGGGAGTACTTGGCTTTCTTCGCCGACCTGTACAGTGTGGACCGTAAAGAGGAGCGCATTGAATACTGGTTGACAACCCTGCAACTGGCCGATTATGCGGATGATTACGTGGGTGCGCTCTCCCACGGGATGCGTCAAAAACTCGGTCTTATACGGGCTTTGTTGCATGACCCCGATTTACTGATCCTGGATGAACCGACCTCAGGCCTTGATGCACGCGCCATTGAGCAGGTCCGTAGATTGATCCAAGCGGAGCGGAAGCGAGGCAAAGCGATTCTGTTCTCCTCTCACATCCTCACCGATGTCGAGCGCCTTGCTGATCGGGTGGGGATCCTTCACCAAGGTCGTCTCTTGGTGGAAGGGGATATGGAGCAACTATGTGAAGCCGCCGGAAAGGAGACCCAGGTAGAAGTTCAATTACAATCTGTTTTGCCGGAGGTGATCGCCGCTCTCAGGAGAGAGCCCTGTGTGCACAAGGTTCTGGAGGAGAACAACCGCCTGCTGATCACGACTTCCAAAGCCGCAGACTCTCTGAGTCAAATCAGCCAGGCGATCACGAGCGCCGGCGGAGTGATCCTCTCGATGCAGACTAAGCGCGCAAGCCTTGAGGAAGCCTTTTTGACCATCACGAACGCAAACGTGACCACGCTGGCGGATGGTCTGAAGGACCGGTGAGCTGATAACAAGAATCTTCCGGGAGTAAAAGAACAAGTGGGAGGAAAAGTCCTGCCAGAAAGCTGGCGAAGCCGATGGAAAATGCGTTTCCATATCATCAGCGTCATCGGAAAGCGGGATTTCCTCATCAGCTTTCGCACTTTCTGGTTTTATGGGGCGCTATTACTTTCCCTGCTTATTGCCAGCTTTTCGATTGCCAGTTATCTGGCATATGTAGAGCAAAACGGCCTTCTAGTCATTAAAAACCCGCTGTTTCCCCCGCTCATCATTGTGACTCTGGTGGGAGCTGGCTACCTGGGCCTGTGGGCTGCCATCTCTATGGCTACCGAGCGCATCCGAGGCACCCTGGAAGTGCTCTTCTATGGACCGGTGGATGTCATATCCTTTATACTGGGTAAAAGTCTCGGTTTGTTTGGGGTTTACCCTCTTATCATGTTAGGCTGGACCCTGTACATCTTCTACGCTTCTTTGATAACTCGTCTACCTTTGCCGGAACATTTGCCCCTGATCCTCCTTCTCTCAAGCGGCCTTGTACTGGATGTCATCGGCTTCGGGGCTTTGTTATCGGTGCTGTTAAACAGCATACGCAGCACGGCTTTGATGTCCATCGCGATCTTTGGCCTGTCCCTGGCGATACCTTTGGGAGAGCCTTTCTGGCTGGAATGGGTTGCCTATCCCATACGTCAGCAACTCAGTTCCATCCTGGCTCTTATCCGTTGGATCTCGCCTTTCACTTATCTCTGGCAGGGGTTGCTGGCGATAGAGGTGGGCGATTTCACCAGTTACGCTTTTAATCTGTTCGCCGGTATGATTTACGCAGGGTTCGCCCTAGGCCTCGCCTGCTACTCACTGAGGAGGAAAGGGGTACGACGACCATGACTCGACGCGCCACTTGGGTTTGTTGGCTCTTCGTGACGGCATTGCTGCTAATCTTGGTGCCTTCGGTAACGGCCCAGGCCCCGGTTAAGGAACGCCATCTGGTGTACAAATTGTACTCTTTTGACGGGCGTGGCTACCGGCAGACTTTTTGCCCTCAAACCGAATATACTATATACCTGCTGGCCAATGTTCCCAGTATTATCGCCCCTCGTTGGACCTTGGTCTATTACTGGCCGATTACACAGGAATACAAGGCAGACTGGGAAAGCCTCGACGAGGTTGTGGAAGGCACTCTGGAGATTTTGAGAGGAAATGAAGTTTATGCTCGCTTAACAATGGAGGATTACGCCCTGATTTACCGCTACGGGAAGCCCGGTGAAGCCATTAAATTTGTCGCAGGGGAAGAGGCCGCACGGGCGTACACCCGCTGGGAGGAAGAAATAGAAGCTTATTGGAAAGCTCTGGCTGACTACCACAGGCGTCGAATGGAATTCGAAGAAGCCCTTAAACGCTGCCTGGAAGAAGCCGCTCCATGCGAGACATTGCCGGTTGAGCCCACGCCGCCGTCCAAACCCGAAACCTACATCACGCCGCCAGAAAAGGGATTCTTTGTGAATCTCCCTGCAGGGCGGTATCGTTTGCGGATTTATGGGGCGGATGGCCGTGTGATATCGGAGAGCGAGAAAGAAGTGGTGGTATTCCAGGCCAGGCGTGAGGGGGTTAGCTACCGGGTGATTCCGCTTAGCAAATGGACTTTCCCAGAAACGAGCAATGCGCCCGAAGAGGTACTGTACGTAAATAGCCAGACAACCATTTACGTCCAGCCCTTCTACGCCCAGGAATACAATGAGCTCTATTACTCTCGATTGCGCAACCCCCAGGACAAATCAGGCCGTAAAGATCGCTGGACTTGGGTACCCATCAAGCCGATTTCAAGCACATTGGTGGTCTCCTCACCGGGGCAGGCGGAAGAAACGATCAACTATGCGCCTTATTTCGTTCGCCAGTTGCCGGGCAGCGCCCTGGGATATGAGATCTTGGATTACGAGCCCAACGCTATGAAACATCTCAGGCCCAGCTTCTGGGCATACAAAGTGAAAATTGGCACACATTCGCTCTTCTTTAAACTTGTGAATCCAGACGGCTCGGTGATTCCAAAAAGTCAGCGGGAGGTGCGCATTCTGGCTACCCACAGAATTAAAGCCGTATACCTCCCGGTATTGCTCGTCTTCGTCGCTTCCCTCGGGTTGCTGTTTTACTTTCGAAAACGCTCATATTGGCGTAGGCGACGATTAACCTCCTCCTAAAAGGATGTTGTTTTGCTGCGGTTTTCCAATATGAGCGAGTTCAATAGGGTAGGAGGTGATAAAGTGGAAAAGATCAAAATAGGCATTCTGGGCACGGGGGTTATCATCCGTGATTACCACCTGCCTGTGTTGCGGGAAATCCCCCAGGTGGAAATAGTGGCGGCGGGGAATCTGCATCCTGAGTCCCTGATGCGCCTGGCACGTGACTTCCAGATTCCAAAAACTTACGTCGATTTCCAGAAAATGGCGGAGGATCCCGAGATTGATGCTGTGGTCATCGGCTTGCCTAATTACCTCCACGCCCCGGTAACCATCCAGATGCTGGAAGCGGGAAAGCATGTCTTCTGCGAGAAGCCGATGGCAATGAATGTCAAAGAGGCAAAAGCGATGATCGAAGCGGCCCGCCGTGCCGACCGCCGGTTGATGATCGGCCATATGTGGCGGTTCGATGTCGAGATCCGCTGGCTTCGAGACGTGGTAGCAAGCGGCAAAATAGGGCAGGTCTACAAAGTAAAATCTCACGCCGTTTGGCTCCACGAGGGCCCCAGGACGGAAAGCTGGTTCACGCAACCCCAATTCGCCGGTGGCGGTGCTCTGGCCGATATGGGAGTTCACTCCATAGATACGCTTCGCTTCATCCTAGGGGAAGCCCGCCCAATCAGGGTTTTCGCCCGCACGGGCACCTACTTCAGGCCAATCAAACTGGAAGATACGGCTTCCCTTATGATTGAATTCGAGGGTGGGATAACGGGGTTCATTGAAGCCGGATGGTATCACCCATATGCAGATGGATTGGAAGGTCACACCCAAGTATACGGCACGGAAGGATATGCACAGGCTTTGCCTTCCAAACTATGCACCTGGATTGAGGGCATCTGGAGTGTCACCCATCCGGATATGCCTAAGCGCAAACAACAGTGTGACCTGCCTATGTACAAAGCGCAGATGGAACACTTTGTCCACTGCGTTTTAACGGGTGAGGAGCCCGTGCCGGGAGGAAGAGAGGGATTGTGGGCTATGCGGGTGCTGGAGGCGGCTTACCGATCCGCTGAGACAGGCGAAGTCGTCCCGATTGAGGAAGACTGAGGAGGAGCCAAATGAAGCGCTACGCCGCTTGCACCTGGATCTTGGGCGATTCCCCCTTGGCTGAAATAGCTTCCCGCCTGGCCGATATGGGTTACGATGGCCTGGAGTTGTTGGGAGACCTAGACCGATATCAGCCGAGAGAGGTCAAGACCGTCTTGGATGATTATGGATTGGATGTCGTTTCAATAACCCCGGCTGACGTGGATTTAGCTCACCCCGAAGACAAGACTTGGCAGCAGGCTCTGGATTATTATCTCCGTCTGCTCGATTTCGCCGCAGAATTCGGGCACCCCATTGTGGGTTGCCACGGGACGGAAGCACGTATCCGGGCCATCACCACCTACGAGGAGGAATACGCCCGCTACGTAACTGCTGTGCAGCGTATCGCTGTGGCCGCACAGGAACGTGAACTGCGGATAGCGATAGAAGCTCTGAATCGCTACGAAACGCACTTCCTCCATAAGGCGGATCAGGTTATGCGTTTCATAGCCGAGGTAGGCGCTCCTAACGTGGGGATTCTCCTGGACACCTATCATATGAATATCGAGGAACCAGATCTGGCTGCCGCCGTCCTGAAAGCCGGGAAGCGATTGTACTTGTTCCACGTTGCTGATTCCAATCGTGAAGCGGTGGGCCGTGGGCACATTGACTTCCTGAACCTGATACGAGCCTTAAAAGCCGTTGAATATGAAGGCCCAATCGTTGTGGAGTGCACAGCCCCAGGCCCTGACCCCTTTACTCCGGTGAAAGGAGCAGGCTGGAAAGACATCGTATACCGTTATCTGGAGGAGTCCATCACCCTCCTCAAAGCGTACGAAGATGTTACCACGCCTCTTTGATTCGACGATCCGAAACAATTGAGGAGTGTGCATAATCCGAGCTTGACATAGCTGGACAAAAGCTTATCCTCCTTGATAGGCTATGAAACCACTCCATTAATTCTAGGAGGAACGTCCGATGAAATCCACAATGCTTGCCGCCGTGTTTGAAGGTGAAGGCCAATTGAGAATCAAGGAAGTTCCGGTCCCTGAGATAAAAGAACCAGATGACGTATTGATTGAAGTGGAGATATGCGGGGTATGCGGCACGGACCTGCAGATGCTGGCGGTGCCTCCTGGTCACCCAGCCGAGAAGGGGGTGATCCTCGGCCACGAGTATATCGGGCGGGTCATCGAGGTGGGGCCGGAGGGCACCAATGTCAAAGTGGGAGACCGGGTCGTGGTGGCTCCTGATATCCCGTGCGGCTTGTGCCTTCCTTGCCGGATGGGAATGCCCAACCTGTGCGACAATGCCCGTTCCATCGGTGTCTTTGAAGACGGCGGTTTTGCACGCTTGAGTCGGGTGCCGGCGAAAGCGGTCATCCGGATCTCTGAAAGCCTCCCTCGAGAAGAAGCAGTCTTCATCGAGTTGCTTGCATGCGTGGTAGGCGGCTCGCAAAAAATACGATTGCAGCCTGGAGAAAAAGTCCTGATACTGGGAGCCGGGCCCGTGGGGCTTTGTTTCCTGAAGGTCTTCAAGGCAGCCGGAGCCGGGAAAGTGATAATGGCCGAGGTATCTCCTTATCGCATCGAATTCGCCCGTCGGGAGGGAGCAGACTTGGTAGTCAATCCCGAAGAGGAAAACTTGGCCGAAGTGATCGCTCGAGAGATGGGGATGGGCCCCGATGTGGTGGTCGACGCCGTGGGTTCGCTTTTCCCCCTGGCCGTGGAAACGGTCCGCAAAGGCGGCACTGTGCTCCTCTTCGGGATGAACCGCCAGGCCGTGAAACCCCTGCGTCAATATGATATTACGGTTAAGGACCTGACGGTGCTGGGTTCCAATGTGGGGCGGTTTACCTTCCCCTCTGCTATTGCTATGCTGGAAAGCGGTCGTGTGAGCCTGGCTTCGCTGATCACCCACACGGTCTCGCTCAGGGGTTTAGGAGATGCAATCGAAGCACTGCGACGTAGAGAAGGTATCAAAGCAGTCGTGATACCCGAGTAAAAGTGAAAAGAAAGGGGGAAAAGCGCTGCCCCCCTTGGACTAGCTCTCAGGATGTCAGAGATTCCCCATTTTGTCAAGTGGGCGGCGGGCTGGCGTGCCCACACTAAACATATTAGGAGGAGGGATGGAAGATGAAGCGAGGTAAATTGGCAATCCACGGCGGCCCCCGTACCGTGCCCGAAGGTTTGAAAAAACGGTGGCCTGAGATCACCGAAGAGGATAAGGCGGCAGTTATGGCCGTGCTGGATCGTGGCATCTTAACCGGAGTGCACGGCCCCGAAGTGAGAGCACTGGAGGCCGATTGGGCTGCGTTTACCGGCAGCAAATACGTTTTAACTTTTAACAGCGGGACGGCGGCGCTTCACGCTGCTCTCTTTGCTGCCGGAGTAGGCCCTGGCGATGAGGTGATCACATCTGCGTTCTCCTTTTCAGGAACCTTCCATGCCATACTGGCTCAAAACGCCATCCCGATCTTCGTAGACATTGACCCTCGAACCTACAATATAGATGTCAGCCAAATTGAGGACAAGATTACCGAGAAAACCAAGGCCATTCTGCCAGTTCATATCCACGGATTGCCAGCGGATATGGACGAAATTATGGCTCTAGCGAAGAAATACAACCTGGTGGTGATCGAGGACGCCTGCCAGGCCCACGGTTCCACTTACAAAGGGCGTATGGCAGGCACCATCGGCGATATGGGGGCCTTCAGTCTGAATGTAACCAAGAACCTGCCTGCTGGTGAGGGCGGCCTGCTGAACACGGACAATGAAGCCTTTGCTGAACGTGCTAAACTCTTGCGCACATTTGGCGAGAGGATCGGCAAGGAGAAGGAAGAAATCCGCCCCTACTATACCTATACTATAGGCTGGAATTACCGTATGCAGGAGCTGCCGGCTGCTTTTGCCCGTTCCCAACTCAAGCGGCTGAACCACTACAACGCCATAGCTCAGCGTAACGGCTCCTATCTCAACAGGGAATTGGCGAAAATCCCGGGTATCATCCCTCCTTACGTGCCAGACGATCGGACCACGGTCTATCACAAATACCGCTTCCGCTTTGACCCGGATGCACTGGGAGTGAAAGTGCCAGCAGCCACATTGCGAGACAAATTACTGGCTGCCCTCAAGGCTGAGGGAGTAGCAGTGACCATCTGGCATTATACCCCTTTGCCCTCTTTCCCTATTTTCCGAAGCTTGGAGGGATACGGCAAGGGCTGCCCCTGGAGCTGCCCCTTCTACGGTAAGAACATCCGCTATGACCCGGCCGATTACCCTGAGGCCAATCGCCTTCTGGAGACATCTTTAGTGCTCAACGATGAGGCACATCCCATTTACATACAAGACCTTGAGCTTATGGAATACTATGTGGAAGCCATCAGAAAGGTGATCGAGAACCTTGATGAATTATTAATGGACTGACTCAAGGCGCAGACCTTGAGGAGCGGAGGGGATAAGTGCCTGTCATCAAAGTTGCTTTCATCGGAGGGGGAAGTTTTCAATGGTCCCCTAAAATCACCACCGACCTTGTACTTTCGTCAGAATTAAGCGGGAGTTGCCTGGTCCTCCAGGACATCAATTCTGAGGCCCTGGAACTCACCTACCCGCTGGCCCGGCGCATCGCCGAGGAGGCAGGCACAAATTGGCACGTTTCCGCCACCACCAGCAGGGATGCCGCCCTCGACGGGGCCGACTACGTCATCCTCTCCATTCGAGTGGGCGGGGTGGAGGCGATGCGGGCCGACCTGGAAATCCCCCTGCGCTATGGCATCCACCAGACGGTGGGCGACACCGTGGGGCCAGGTGGGCTCTCCAGGGCGCTGAGGCATATCCCCGTTGCTGTGGAGATTGCGAGGGATATGGAGAAACGCTGTCCCGGAGCCTGGCTCATCAACCTGACCAATCCTATGAGCACCATTTGCCGGGCGGTCGCCAAGGTCACATCCGTGCCCATCATTGGGCTATGTCACGAGGTTGTTGATACCATCCACTGGCTGGCTTCCCTCTTTGGGGTTAAGCCAGAGGACATTTGCCTTCAGGCCGCTGGCATTAACCATTTCGCCTGGATCCTCAAAATGCAAGTGGGAGGGAAAGATGGCTTCACCCTGCTGCGGGATTACCTGAGCAAATATGCTCCCCTTGAGTGCGCTTTCCAGATTGACGAAGAGGATTGGCGCAGTTCGTTCGAAGACCACAGGGTTGTGAAATTCCTGCTCTTCCAGCGTTACGGCACCTTTCCTGCCGCCGGCGATCGTCACATCATCGAATTTTTCCCCTGGTTTCTAACCGAGGCCACCGGGTGGGGGCGCCGTTATGGGGTGCTGCCGACCACTTATGAATTTCGGCAACAGGAACTGAAGCATTACCAGGAGGAGGCGAGGCGGATGCTCGCCCAAGAAGGGCCACTGCCCCTGACTCGCTCTAAAGAGCAGGTTGCCGGCATCATTGCTGCCCTTGCCACAGGCAATCCCGCTCGCTTCGTTATTAACTTCCCCAACAGGGGGCAGGTGACCAATTTACCCCTTGATGCGGTGGTCGAGAGCTTCGCCTATGTGGGAGCTGGCGGGGTGGAGCCGATATGCGTGGGGCCTCTGCCTCCAGCCATTCAAGAGCTCATTATGGGACACGTGCTGCGGCAGGAGATGATCGTGGAAGCAGCGCTGCGGGGCGATAGGGAACTCGCCCTCCGGGCCCTCTCCGGCGACCCCCTGGTGTCAAACTGGGAAAGTGTCCCCCAAATGCTGGACGAGATGCTTGCCGCCAACAGGGAATACCTGCCGCAATTTGGCTAAAGAGGTCACCGCTAGGCCCGAGCTGGGTTTCCTCTACAGCCCCGGAGAGCAGGGCTGACATCATCGCCGGCCTGCTGGATGTGCTGGGCATCGATGCGAAGCTGCGCTCCGACGTAGGGCGCATCCGAGCCCCAGTGTTGTTCCTCGTCGGAGGGCGCTCCGGCCATCGGGAGTACATCGTTCCGCATTTGTGGTATCCTCTTGTTCATCCTCACCTTTTA
>DRAO01000082.1 GCA_011041825.1 Chloroflexota bacterium | reverse complement strand
GAATACCACATCCCCCTTGACCGCCCACTCCTCTTCTCGTGGGGACGGGCCGTGGAATACAAGCGCTTTGACATCGTCCTTCAGGCTGCTGCCCGGCTGAAGGGACAGATTCACCCTGTTGTTATGGTCATCCCCCGCTACGAAAGGCTGATCAAACTGCGGGAAGAGCTGGGCATAGAAGCCAGCCTGGTTTTCGCCTTTGACCCCGAACTGGTGGCTTGCCTCCTTCAATGGGAGAATACCGTCGTCGCCGCCAGCCTGGCCTTCAATGAACCTTTCGGCCTTACCCCGGCGGAAACCCGTGTTCACGCCCGCAAGCAGGGGGCCTTAATGGTTGTCTCCAATACCGGAGGATTGGTGGAGCAGGTTGAGGACGGGGTAGATGGCTTTGTCACCCGGCAGGATGACCCCGATGATGTAGCCCGCACGATAGCTCATATACTGGAGATGAGTGAGGAAGAGAAGCAGCGCATCCGCCAAGCCGGATTGAAGCGAGTGCTGCGGGAATACACCTGGTCGAGCCAGATATTGCGCACCTTAGCGGCAGTGGTGCCGGAGATAGCCGCCGTCGCCGAGGAAGTGAGAGAAGCCATAATGTCCGAAGAATGGGAAACCCTATGGGACGCAAGCTGACCCGGAGAAGGGCAAACGAATATAGAGGCGACAGGATGGCGGGACTGCATCCCTCCACCCCTCGCCACTCACCTCTCGCCTATTATCATTGCTTTATGGGTAACGGGATAGATGCCGTCCTCATAGGCCCTACGGGTTCAATGGTGGCTGATAAGGCCCACGGGCTGGAGCGCTGCTATTGGTACAAATCCGACCGTTATTACCCGGAAGCAAAGTTGGTTAACGTCGTTCCCAACCGCCGTCCTCCGGAAAAACCGCTGCCCCGCTTGCCGGGCTACCCCTGGTGTGAGCTGGCGCCCTTGGGTCACACCTGGTACGAAATTCACCTCGATGGACGCAGGCTGGAATTGCGTTCATCTTCCCAACGCTTCGTCCCCGAGGAAGGCATCCTCTATACCGAAGCCGATTACGGTTCAGTAAAGGCCCGTATCATCACTTTCCTCCACGCCCAGGAGCCCCTCCTGGTGGAGCATTATGAGTTCAACCAGGAGGTGGAATTCAAGGCTTTCTTTGCCCCTGGCGTGTGGTGGGAGGAAGACTACGAAACTGAGCCTTTCACCGCTTTGGTTTTCTCCGAGGGGCCTGAATGCCTCTGCCGATTGGGAGCTATCCGGGTTTACCAAGCCCTCGCCCTGGACTCCACACCCGATGCTCAAGGGCGGGATGGCAAAACCATCTGGCTGGCTAAACGCTGCCGTTCGGTGACCAAGTACTACACCGTTGTGGATGACAAATACGAACCCCTCAACACAGAACTTATCACCAAGGCACGGGAACAGGGGTATGATGAATTACGGCGAAGACACATAACCTTCTGGAGTGGTTACTTCTCCGATTTCAATGTCCGCATCCCCGACCCCGACTTCGACCGCTTTTACAAGTTCAGTTACTACCTCTTCAAAGCTGCTCAAAACCCCGTATCCGGCGGGTTGCCGGTGAACAACCTGCGTCTGACGTGGTCATCGCACGTGTTCTGGGATTCCTTCTTCATCCATCGGGCGCTCCTCGAAGCTGGCCGCACCGCCGAAGCCCTAGAAGCCTGCCGATTTCTCCAGAGGACGGTTCCGGCTGCCAGGAAGCATGCTCAGGAGGACTTCGGCTCCGCAGGGCTTAAGTGGGATTGGGAGCTAACCCATAGAGGCCAGCGGGCTTATGGGACGTATGTGCACCTTAAGGAGCAGGTACACAATAACGCTGCTTATTCCAATCAAATCTGGCAATATTACCGTTTCACGGGCGATGCCGCCTTTCTGGAGGAATTCTTCCCCATCCTGGAGGGCATAGCCCGCTTCTTCCTGGAATGGGTGGTGGAAGAGGGCGAGCAGGGTTGCGGGATACGCCCGTTGATAGGGGTGGATGAGCACCCTCTACGCAGGCGCAACGAAGGGATGACTTTAGCCGGAGTTATCAGAGCCTTCAAGAACCTGGTTGCTGCCGCCAGGGTGCTGGGGAAGGATTCAACCTTCCTGCACCATTGTGAGGCGATGATCGCCAGGTTAATGAGAGTCCTGGATGGGCTATATGGCCCTGGTACAGCAGCCTCACGCCCCTATTTCTGGGCTGCCAAAGATTACGACCACCTGAATATGAGCTCTCTGGCTCCCATCTACCCGATGGAACTGTACCCTTACGATGACGCACGTGCCATCTCCACGGCAAAAGCCTATCTGGAACGCTACGAAGGCCGTATGATAGGCCACGGCGAGAGCGAGGATGGATTCCCCTGGTCAGCAGGGGTGCTTGCCACCATCTTAGCCCATCAAGGTGAAGCCGACATCGCTTGGCAAATCATCAGCCGTACCCGTCCCGCTCTCTGTCAATATGGAGGCGTGGCAGAGACGGTTTACGAAAATGGCGGCTGGAATATGCAGTATTTCGGCACTGCTCACGGGGCACTTTGCACGGCCATCAATTCTCTGCTCGTGCAAGAGCGAGGGGAGGAAATCCGCCTCTTCCCGGCCATTCCCTCATCGTGGGATGGAGCTTCCTTCAAAGGACTCCTCTGCAATGGATTGCTCATCTCAGCGGATTCCGACGACTCGAGGGTTTGTGTGCGGAACATCACCCCAATCCGTAGGAGGAAGCTCATCCGGATAGGGCGCAAAATCTTAGAAGCCGATTTGAAACCCGCAGAAGAGAGCATATGGAAGCTATGAGGGCAAAAAACAAATTGAGGAGGAGAGGCGATGAGTGAGAGGAAATTCCTTACCCTAGTGACCCTGTTGATCCTGGCATCGCTGCTGGCCACTGCCTGTGCCACCCCTACACCTCAGGTGGTTAAGGAGACGGTGGTGGTCACCAAGGAGGTGCCCGTGGAGGTGACCAAAATGGTCACCAAGGTAGTTACCAAGGAAGTAGAGAAAGTGGTCACCAAAGAGGTTGAGAAGCCTCGGATAGAGGTCAGGCTCTCCGGCTGGACGGCCAGCCCCGAAGAGGAGAACCTCCTGCGGGCATCCTTATATGAGTTCTCCCTCCAGAACCCCGACATCATCGTGAAGTACGAGCCCATCACCGCCGATTACTGGCCCAAGATAAAGACGATGGTGGCCTCGGGCACCGAGCCTGACATCTATTATATGGACATCTTCCAGTTCCCCTTCTTCGCTCAGCAAGAGGTGCTCCTGCCGCTGGATGACTTTATGTCCAAGTCGGGGGTTAAGAAGGAGGACTTCATAGAGAGCCTCATCAACGCTTTCACCTACAATGGCAAGGTCTATGGCATCCCCAAGGACTTCAACACCCTGGCCCTGTTCTACAACAAGAAGATGTTCGATGAGGCTGGCCTCGATTACCCCACCGACGACTGGACCTGGGATGACCTGAAGGCAGCGGCCAAGGCCCTCTCCAAGCCCGAGGAGAACATCTACGGCTTCGGCGTGCCGCCCGATGCGGGTCGTTTCCCCATCTTCGTCTTCCAGAATGGTGGCCGCATTATGACCGAGGACTTCTCCGACACCATGCTGGACTCGCCCGAAGCCATCGAAGCTGCCGAGTTCTACACCAGCTTCCGCAAGGAAGGCATCGGTGCCATCCCATCAGATGTGGGCGTTGACTGGCAGGGCACGGGCTTCGGCCAGGGCAGCCTGGCTATGGTGCTTGAGGGCGGTTGGCTTGTCCCCTACCTCAAGAACCAGTTCCCCGATGTGGAATTCGATGCCGTAACCCCTCCCGCCGGCCCTAAGGGCGAAGGCAACCTGGTCTTCACCGTCGCCTACGTCATCTCCAAGAACTGCAAGAACCCGGAGGCCGCCTGGAAGGTCATCGAGTACCTGACCGGGCTGGAGAACCAGACCAAGGTGCTGCACTCCGGTTTCGCCCTGCCCACCCGCAAAGCCCTGCTGGATGACCCCTACCTCAAGGAGAACACGGTGGCGGCGGCCATCTTCCGGGGTGCCGAGTTCGCCACGCCCTTTATGTGGGGCCTCTACGGGAGCGATGTTAACGAGGAAATGCGCAAGGCCCTGGAGCGCATCTACCTGGAGGATGTGAGCCCCGAAGAGGCTATGAAGGACGCCGCCAAGAAGCTGCGTGAAATCTTCAAAGGCGGGTAGGGCTTGAGAACCTCCCGCAGGCTCAGAGCCTGCGGGAGGTTTCCCCTTCTATGGAGGTGATGTTATGTCACCTAGATTGCGCAGGAAGCTGGGGGAATGGCTCACAGCTTACGTCTTCCTCTCGCCTTATCTCTTCGTCTTTGGCACCTTCACGGTTTTCGCCGTGGGCTTCGCCTTCTACCTCTCTTTCACCAAATATAACCTCTTCAGCCCCCCTAAGTGGATAGGCTTTGCCAACTACACCCGGCTCCTACAGGATGAAGACTTCATCAAGCATGCCCTCCCCAATACCCTTAAATACGTGGCCGTGGTGGTGCCGGTGCAGACAGTCATCAGCCTCATCGTGGCCTTCGCCTTGGACCAGGAGATAAAATTCCGCCGCCTTTTCAGAACCCTGTTTTACGTGCCTTCGGTGACTTCCTCGGTGGTAATTTCCCTCATCTTTATGTGGATGTTCAACAAAGTGGGGGCGGTGAATTCTCTCCTGAAGATGCTGGGGCTTCCATCCCACATAGATTGGCTCAACAATATCCACACGGCCCTGCCGACCATTATGGCCGTGAATATCTGGTCCACCATTGGGACAATGATGATTATCTTCCTGGCCGCCTTGCAGGACATCCCCGTGACTTATTACGAAGCGGCGATGATTGACGGGGCCAACCGCTTCCAGATTTTCCGCTACATCACCGTCCCTCTGCTCCGCCCGGTCATCTTCTTCGTGGTCACGATGGGGCTCATCGGTTGTTTCCAGGTGTTCGACCAGATATATGTGATGACCGCTGGCGGCCCGCTGGGGTCAACCCTCACCATCGCTTACCTCATCTACAAAAACGCCTTCCAGAGCACCACGCCCCGGATGGGTTATGCTTCGGCTATGGCCTTCGTCCTGGCGGTAATGATTTTCGTCGCCACGATGCTCCAACGCCGCATCATTGAGACGGAGCCATACGAGTGAGCGAGTATGCGGGTATGCGAGTGGGCGAGAGGCGCAAACCCGCAAACCCGCAAATCCTAATTCGGAGGGGAAAATGGCGGTTGCTGCACGGAGGTTACCTCGTTATCGAGAGGAAGTGATATGGTGGGATAGAATCAAAATCCCCCTCTTCTACGCCGTGCTCATCGGTTGGACGATTGTGTGCATCACGCCTTTCTGGCTCTCCCTGGTCTACTCCCTGATGCCCAAGGAGCATGTCTTCGATATGCCACCCAAGCTCTGGCCGCATCCCTTTAGCTTAGATAACTACCGGGTTGTGGTGACCACGTTTGAACTCTTCCCCCGCTGGCTCCTCAACAGCACCCTCATCGCCGTAGTGGTGACCATAGTACGCACCATCTTCTGTGCGATGGGTGGCTATGCCTTCGCCAGGCTCAGGTTTCCAGGCCGGAACTTGCTTTTCATCCTTATGCTGGCTTCGATGATGATCCCACCCCAGGTTACCCTTGTGCCCAATTACCTCATCATCGCCAAGGTGTTCCACCTGCTGGATAACCTGTTAGCCGTAATCCTGCCCGGTATCACCACCGCCTTTGGCGTGTTTATGATGACGCAGTTCTATAAGAGCATCCCCGTCGAATTGGAGGAGGCAGCCCTTATAGACGGGGCCAACCGCTTTCAGATTTTCTTCCGCATTATCCTGCCCATAAGCCGGGCGGCCCTTATCACCCTGGCCCTCTTCACCTTCCAAGGGAGCTGGAACGAATTTATGTGGCCCTTGATTGTGCTCCAGACGCCCGAAAACTTCACCCTGCCTCTGGGCCTCAAGTGGTTTCAGAGCGAATACTATACCCTGTATTCCATCGTGCTAGCCGGCTCCCTCTTCAACAGCTTGCCCATCATCATCATCTTCTTCGTGTTCCAGCGCTATTTCATCAGGAGCATAGCGGTCACGGGGCTGAAAGGGGTGTAAAGCGGGGCGTTAAATCAATCCCTTCTGGCTTAGAAGCTCAAGGTACAAGTCTTCCACATCCTGCAACAGCCTCTGAGTAGTGTAACGTTCTAAAACACGGGCCTGCGCCAGGCGCCCTATCTGCTCGGCCATCCTGGGGTTACGGAGGAGCTCCACCAAAGCCTGGGCCATTGCCTCTGCACTCCCGGGCTCAACCAGAATCCCGGTTTTGCCATCCTCGATGAGATCGGGCAATCCTCCGACTTTGGTAGCCACCACCGGGAGACCCGAGGCCATAGCCTCAATAGCCGAGACAGGTGTACCCTCATTCTTGGAAGAGACCACCAGGGCGTCCAGGTCAGCGTAAATGTGGGGCAAATCCCTGCGCCAACCGAGGAAGAAAAGCCGTCCATTGAGCCCTAACTGAGCGGCATACCGTTCCAATTCGGGCCTCAAGAGCCCATCCCCCACGACGATAAAGCGGGCCTGGGGTATTTCCGCCGAAACTAAGGCTGCCGTTTCGAGGAAGAGGCGATGATTCTTGATGGGGGCCAGACGCCCCACGATGCCTATCAGGGGGGCTTTCTCACCTATGCCCAATTCCTCACGCAGCTTTCCCCTGTAACCCTCAAGCTCCCTGAATTGCTCCAGCTCCAATCCAAGGGGTATCACCACAATCTTACCCCTGGGAGCCACCCCGTAGTTCACCAAATCCTGGCGTATCCGTTCGCTAACAGCTACCAACCGGTCTGTAAAGAGGGCCAAGGCTTGCTCCATCCGACGAAGCAGCCAGGTCTTAAGGGGGCTGTAATAACCCTGTAACACGTGCCCGTGATAAGTGTGAACTACAAGGGGTACTCCCGCCAATCTGGCTGCTATCCGGCCTACGAAACCTGCTTTAGCCGTATGGGTGTGAACGATGAGGGGCCTTTCCTTGCGGATCAGGTGGTAAGCCTTGAGGATAGCTTTCACGTCTCGAAACCTGAAGCTAGCTTCCCCTACAATCTCAGGGATGACAATGGGTTCCACCCCCCTCGTTCTGGCCCAATCCTTTAAGGAGCCTTCCCCAGGGTTCTCAACCCCCGAAACCAAAACGGTCTTGAAGCCCTTCGGCTCCAGCCCCGCCGTCAAAAATGTGACGTGGAGAGCTGGTCCTCCTATATTCATCCGGGCGATGATGCGGACAACCTTTATCGGGTGCTGCTTCACTTTTAAAGCTCCAAATGATGGTAAGCAGGTCCTCAATCGGACACTATTTTATCACAATTGGCCTGTTAAGCAAATCCGCCTGATACGAGGGCGATGAAAAACTCCGAGGTTGGAAACCACACCGCAGGCTAGGTTAGGATAATTCCTGCCGGGAAATTATGCCCGCCCACAGGCTGCTATTATTTCCTCCTCCACGGAGCTTTTATGCTCCTGCCCCAATCCTTGATGGTATAGAAGGGCAGCATCAGATAACTTGCGACATCAGCCGCTGCTTCCTTGGCCTTGCGTACAAGGGAGAAAGCCTTCGCTGGCTCTACCACGAAGAAAGGTATAGCCTCGGGTACACCCCACCTTACCAGGGTAGCCCCCCACGTCAGGCCAGCACCAAACCCTACCAGCACTATGTTATCCCCATCTTTAATAAGCCCCCTTTCCAGGGCCTCACACAAGGCTATGGGAACCGAGGCCGCCGATGTGTTTCCATATCGCTCAAGATTTATGTAAAACTTCTCCATCGGAATCCCCAGTTCCTTGGCCGCCACTTGGATTATACGCACATTGGCCTGGTGGGGGATGATGAGGTCTATCTCGTCCAGAAGCAGGCCGCTGGAAGCCACCACTTCCCTTATGGCTTGGGCCATAGCCCTGGTGGCAAACTTGAACACCTGCCTCCCGTTCATCCTAAGGTAATGCAACTTCTTGTCCAGAACTTCCTGGGAGAACGGATATTTGCTGCCCCCTCCATAGACGATGAGGGCCTCAGCCTGAGAGCCATCGGAACCTAGGACGAAAGACATAGGCCCTGTGGGGAAATCGCTTGCCTGCAATACTACAGCCCCGGCCCCATCGCCGAATAGCACGCAGGTGCTCCGGTCTTCCCAATCAATGAACTTGGTTATTATCTCCGCACCCACAACTAAGGCATTGCGATAAGTCCCTGCAACGATAAATTGGGAGGCTACCGCCAGGGCATAGATAAACCCCGTGCAGCCAGCCCGCAGGTCAAAAGCTGCCGCATAGGGGGCTCCCAACATATCTTGGACCAAATTGGCGGCAGCAGGAAGGTGATAATCGGGGGAGGAGGTAGCGATTATAATGAGCTCCAGCTCCTGAGGCGAAAGCCCTGCCCTCTCCAGAGCTTCCTTCGAGGCTTCCACCGACATTGTGGAAACCGTCTCCTCAGGAGATGCTATGTGGCGCTCTTTAATGCCAGTTCGCTCCAGTATCCATTCATTGGAGGTATCCACCATCTTCTCCAAATCAAAGTTGGTCAGCACTCTCTTAGGAGCATACATACCCCATCCGGTAATCCGTGCATATTTGAAATTCCCCATCATCTCATCACCCCCTTAAAAAGTTTCGCAAGGCGCTTCTTATGCGATAACTTCGCCGCTTTACGGAGGAAAAAGTGTTTTCTCGGCGGGAGCTTCACCCCTGCCGGAAACACTTCAAATTTCCTTCAGCTTCCATCCTGAGGGCAAAGCCGCCGTAGCTATGATTAGCTTGATCAAATCACCAGGGATGAAAGGGTAAAAACCTAATGCGAGGACCTTCCCCAGCCCCACATAATGGGCCAGCCAGGACAAACCGAAGAGGTAAATGAGGAGATTGCCGATGAGCATTGCCACGAAATTGCTCCAAAACCTCCGGTCCCACTGATGCTCAGCAAGCCATCCGGTAACGAAGGCCGCAGCCACGAAGCCTATTAAGTATCCGCCCGTTGGCCCCAAAAGCCGCACAAGCCCCCCTGTCCCTCCAGCGAAAACCGGCAGGCCTAGAGCCCCTTCCAGAAGATAGAGGAGCAGGCTCAAAGCCCCCCGCTTGCTGCCCAGCAATGCTCCCACCAGGAGCACTGCCAGCGTCTGCCCCGTAATTGGCACGGGGCTGAAGGGAAGGGGGATGGCAATCCGGGCAGCGAGGGCTACGAAAATGCTGCCTCCTGTCACGAGGGCAACATCATAAAGCAGAGCCATACGCTTCCGGGCTATTGATGGCCGCAAAGCCTCAGCCATAGTCATCTGAGCACCTCCCTCAGGGAAAGTGTTGAAAAAGTGTGTCCTCATTTTGCTTGGTGAACGTCCTTCGCTCAAGGCAAGCTAAAAAGGATTTTTGAGGGTATTTTCCCCAGCTTCCGGGGCAGGTTTAACCCCGGCGTTCTTCAATAGCTTCCCCTCAAGGGGTATTTCCCTGAAGTTCCTCTCCTCAGGTTTCGGGAAAAGAAAGAGGAACGGGGAAAATTGGAGCGCCCTTGCCCCGTTCCTCCTATCATTACTTAACACCTTTGAAGCGTAAGGGATGCAGGAATGAAGGAGGTTTGCTCCTCATCAATGGCGCAGGCTCAGGAGGATGGAGACAAGAAGCCAGAAGCCCAGGATGGCGGAAAGCACGAAAGCCGCAACCAAGAGCCAGATGCCCCAGTTAAACTGCCCGATGGAAGGCCAAGCAGCTATGAGCAGGGCCGAAGCGATGATGAAAGCAGCCAGGAGCACGCTTAAAGCCAAACGATTAGTCCCAAATTGGAAGCTTCGGACCAGCTCCCCCATCTCCTTCAGGCTGATGTTAAACCCTAATTGCCCTCTCTCCACCTGTTCGACCAACGTGGGAAGGTGCCGGGGGAGCAGGGTCAATAAATCGCCAAACTCCAGAAGACCCTTCAAAGCCCGGTCTCCCCAGGTTCTGGGGGAAACCATCTGCCACATAAAGCGGCGCACATAGGGAGCGCTGACGGCAAAGATGTCGAAATCCGGGTCCAATTTAAGCCCTATTCCTTCCATCATAGCCAAGGTCTTACCCAGGAGCCAATACTGAGATGGGAGGCGCAGCTTATGGCGGAACACCACAGGCGTAATCTCTTCCATAACCTCCCTGGCCCGGATGTACTTGAGGGGCACGTTATAGTACTTACTTAAAAGCCTGCTTATGTCCCTCGCCAGAGCCTTCCGGTCAATCCCGTACCTTGCTGCCCCTATCGTGAGAAGCTGGTCCACAATGCCTTCTGCATCCATCCGCACGGAGAAAATGTAAAGGCGGATCAGGTTCTCCCTATCCTGCCTGGTCAAGTGCCCCACCATGCCAAAGTCCATCGCCCCGATGGCACCTTCATCCATCACGAAGAAATTGCCAGGGTGCGGGTCGGCGTGGAAGAAACCATCCTCCAGCACCTCTTTTATGATGATGCGGGCTGCATTCAGAGCTATGAGATGGCGGTCCAACCCGGCAGCATCTATGGCCTCTATGTCATCAATTTTGATGCCCGAGATGCGTTCCAACACCAACACCCGTGGGGTGGTGTAATCCCAATAAATGCGGGGTATGTAAAGGAACTTCTCACCAGCGAAGTTCTCCCGAAACCTATCGGCGTTACGCCCTTCCCGGATGTAATTGAGCTCATTGCGGAGGGTAAAGGCGAACTCATCCACGATTTCTTCCAAATCGTAGATTTCACCCAGGGAGGTGCGGCTCGCAAGCTGCGCCAGCTCAGCCAAGATGTCCAGGTCTTCTTCGATGATTTTCTCTATGTTCGGGCGCTGGATTTTGACCACCACCTCGTCGCCGGAGTAAAGGGTGGCTTCGTGCACCTGAGCCAGCGATGCAGCAGCAATGGGTTCCGGGTTGAACTTGGCAAAGATTTTCTCCAGAGATGCCCCTAATTCCCCTTCCACCACCTCTTGGATTGCCTCCCAGGGGGAAGGAGGCACAGTGTCCTGAAGCTTGGCCAATTCCCTTATATATGCGGGAGGGATTAGGTCAGGCCGGGTGCTCATTATCTGCCCCAGTTTTATAAAAGTAGGCCCCAGTTCCTCCAATGCCATTCGCACCCTCTCAGGGGCGCTCAAGCGGAGCTCAGGGGCCTTGACCCGCCTGAACCTGGGGAAGGAGAAGACATCCCGCAGCCCCAATTGTTCCATCAGGTTATCAATGCCGTATTTGAGCAGTATCCCGATGATCTCCCGGTATCGGCCCAGATGCCTATAGGTCCTCACCCAAGGGATCATGGTCACCGTTCCCTCCTCAGGGAGAAGCGGGGGCGGGTGAGGGTTTTAATGCGGGGCAAAGCTTCCTCGGCGGCCTCTTCGCCTTTCTTGATGATTTCAGCGGCTCTGTTGAAGCCGGTGAGCACCGTTATGTCCTTATCCAACTGGGGCCTTATCACCACTTCGGGGTGAGCTTCGAGGAACTTGCGTTCTCGGATTTCCTTCTCCATCACCTCCACCGTGCGCCAGAGGACATCGAACACCCCGGGCATCTGGAAGAAGGGAAAGCGACGCTCTTCCCAGTCCACATCCTCCAAGTTAGCTGACACATCAACGGCAATGACCACCTCGGCTCCCATACGGCGCACCACATCAGCCGGAAGGTTGTTGAGAATCCCTCCATCCACCAGGACCTTGTCATCGCTGATGAGGGGAGCGAAGATGCCGGGTATAGAGATGGTTGCCCTTACGGCATCCACCACCCTGCCTTCCTGGATTACCACTTCTTCCCCTTTCTTTAAGTCCACGGCTACTAAAGCCAGAGGGATATGGGCATCCTCAAAGGTTGCATCGCCTATGTGGCTGTGGAAATACTCCTGCACCTTTTTCCCCTCAAAGAGGCCCTTCCAAGGTAAAGAAGGGTCCACAAGGCCGACGAGGGATGTGATGTTGCTTAACCTGAGGGCTTCTTGCTCCATATAGGCAGGGTCTAAGCCAAGGGCATAGGCAGCCGCAATAACCCCACCCATACTGGTCCCAGCAAGGTAATCAACCTTTATGCCTTCCCGTTCCAGCACTTTCAGGACCCCTATGTGAGCCAACCCTCTAGCCCCACCCCCACTCAGAGCAAGTCCTACCTTTGGCCTGCGTCTCAAGCTCATACTCCTCCTCACCAAATTGTTTCGCTAAGGAAAGCGTTTTTCCGGGCTAAATTTCCCTAACGTGCTATAGGGGCATTGGCTGGGTGGCGAATTCCACCCCCAGCACCCCCGGGATTTCCTTGACCACCTGGAGCACAGCTTCTCTCGCTTCTTCGGGCACATCACCGAATAGCAAGGCTTTGCCTCTTATCACCCTCACCCTTAAAGAAGTGCACCAAGGCCGGGTCCTCTCATCGGCTGCGAGCCTTTGGGCAACGGCCTTTTCTATCTCTACATCCACCAGGAGGTTGTTAACCACCTCCTTCACACCAGGGACGCTCCAAGCGAGCACTTCAGCCATATCCCTCATAATAGAAG
>DRAO01000239.1 GCA_011041825.1 Chloroflexota bacterium | reverse complement strand
TCTAAAGGCAACAAAAAACCCTTTGCATCTCGATTAACAAAGGGAAGATTTACCGGCTCAGGTGGCGGATTACCATTACCACTCGGCCCTGGACCTCTACATTCTGAGGGTCATCTATGTAGATGGGCTCCATATAAGGGTGCGCCGGCTGGAGGCGTATACGCTCCCCATCTCTGTACAGATATTTCAGGGTGGTTTGGCCCCTGTCCTTCAGCCACACGGCCACCATATCGCCATCCCGGATTTCCTCCACCCGTTCGAGGATGACGATGTCATTATTGTACACCAGGGCATCTATCATCGAATCCCCTCGCACCCTTAACGCAAACAATTCCTTACCGGGCGGGACGATGTCCCGGGTTAGGTATATAAACTCATCGGGCAAGGTATCAGGGCCTGGAAGAGGCCTATCGGCATAGATGTAACCAAGTAAACCAATCTTGATGGTTTCAGGAGAGGAGCTATCAGGCGCTTCATAGGATTCCAGGAGCACTATGCCCCGGGATATGCGCTTAAGGCGCTTTATAAGCCTCTTTTTCTCCAAGGATTTAAGGTGATAATCCACTACCGAGGTGGAAGAGATGTTAAGGGCCTGCTGGATTTCCCTAATGGTGGGAGGGTAGCCTCTTCTGCGATAGTAATCCCTTATGAAATCATATACCTTCCGCTGCTTATCACTTAATCCTTGGGTTATTCCCGTTCTCTCCATAATATGAGACCCCCCCTTTTCTCTGGCTAGAACAATTATAGCAGAACTTTTGTTCTATGTCAAGTTTTATTTTCTAGAGGTGTTGAAAAACTCCCCTCCTCTATCCAAAGCGCTAAGGCTAGGATGGCAAGGATGTAACCGAGGTAGTTTTCGTTCAGGAAACGGGAGAAATACAGGAACACAAACAGCAGGAGCCCATAACCATAGAGGACATTGCTCAGACGGTTATCCCTTAGCTGGCGCCAGGCCATTAATATAGCCACAGGCAACCCAAAGGCGACTTCCAGAACCCAGAAGGGGAAATAATCCAACCTGGAGTTCACCAACCCCAAGGCCAGGACAAAGTTGGCAATCCCCCATCCCCGAATCTGGTAACTCACTTCGGCGGTTCCACTCGACCACCGCCAGATGTCATCCACCATCGCATCCAGGTTCCAGGCAGCAAAAGGCAACACCAGCATCCCCCCCACCAATGCGAAGACCCCAAGGGTCTGAAGGAAGGTAGAACGCTTGCCTCCCTGATTCCATACGTAGAGGAAATAAAAAGGCACCAGGAACCAGGCCGTAGGCTTGCTGGCACAGGCTAGGGCCAGGGAGGTGGCCGAAAGCATAAGCCCCTTGTGACCCTTGAGCTTGACCAGGGCCCAGAGGCTCAGCGCCACCCAGAAGAGCACGAAGGAGTCGTTTTGGCCGAAGATGACATCCACCCCCATAATGGGATTCAAGCCCAGCACAGCCACCAGGCTCAGTTTGTCTTCGGGTTTGCCAGCAAGGCCAGGAGCCAGGATTAGCATCAGGATGAAGAGCAACAAGTACACGAAGCGCTGGTCGTACCAGCCCAGCAAACGCTCGGATAGGAGGTAAAACGGGGTGGAGAAGGTGAAAGTCCAGGGGAGATAGGGGAAATGGTAGAGGGCGGTCTTGTAATCCAAACCCCATTCGGCCATAGGGGTGTTTACATAATCTTCAACATAGGGGTTCTTCCCAGCCAAGAAGAATTTGAGCGCCTCCTCGGTCTGGATGACGCCTCCATCGTGGGTGTAAGAAGCAGGGCCGGAAATATGCCGCAGCATCACGAGGAGTACAGAGCTGGCAACCACGCTGGAAATCACAACGCCGTAGAGCAAGCCCAGCTTGACACGGTAAGCCCAAGGACTTCCCAGCCGCTCCTTTACAGCATCGGCTATCAGGTAAAGCAAGGTCAAGCCGAAGGTCACCGAAATCAGGAGCAAGCTGAGCGGGTCAGTGAGCCAATCCTGGAGCAACTCCAAAGCTTTGGGGCTCAGGAGATAATGGGTAAGGGGCAACCTTGCTACATCCTGATGGCGCTGTGGCAGAACCAGGTGCGCCAGGGTGTCAATGCGCACTCGGGCTAAGACCAATACTAGAACAAGGACAGCATCACGAGAGATACGGGGCATCTTTCTCCTCCTGGCCCTTTATCCGACCACCTCTTCAAAAACCCTGAGGAAATTCCCACCCAGGATTTTCTCCACCACATCTTCGCTGTAGCCCCTCTCCAAAAGCCCTTTGGTTATGTTGGGGAAGCAGGTGACATCCTCCAGCCCTTTGGGCGAGGGATCAGAGAACCCCTCGAAGTCGGAGCCTATGCCCACGTGGTCTACCCCAGCCACTCGGATGATATGGTCAATGTGGTCTAACACGTGCTCTAACGAGGCATCAGCAGGCCCGGTGGTCAAGAAGCGAGGCACGAAAGTGACGCCGATGACGCCTCCTTTGTCGGCGATGGCACGGATTTGTTCGTCGGTAAGGTTGCGGTAATGGGGGCAAAGCGCATAGGCATTGGAGTGGGATGCGACCACCGGATGTTGGCTTGCCTCCAGCACATCAGCCACCCCTTTAGGGGCGAGGTGGCTCACGTCTATGATAATCCCCAGGCGATTCAGCTCTGCCACCAGTTCCCGTCCAAAATCGGTGAGACCCTCGTCCGGGCCTTCGTCGCTCACACCATCGGCAGCTTTGTTCCGCCTGCTCCAGGTGATGCCCAGCATCCGCAGCCCCAGCCTATAGAGCATCTTTAAAACAGTGAGGTCTTCCTCGATGCCTTCAGCACCTTCCATAGAGAGGATGGCGGCCAGCTTGCCTTCTTCTTTGGCCCGCCTTATATCGGCTGCTGTGCGGGCCAGGAGGAGCCTGTCGGCAGCTTTGTCCAAAGCCTCGTAGAAGGCGTCCATCAAATGGAGGGTGTAGCGAAGGGGGCCTGAAGGGAGTTCATCGGTGGGGATAAACAGGGCAAACACCTGTGCGGTCACGCCTCCTTCGAGCAGACGGGGTATATCCGAATGGCCCATTTCTTGACGCTGAACCATCTGCCTCTGCTTGGAGAGGACTGCGTGGAGTAAATCGTTGTGGGCATCGAAGACTATACAACGGCGGTGTAAGGACAGATACTCTCCTTTTTGCATCTTTCCCCTTCCCCCTGATGTTAACCTGCGCCGCTGGTCTCGTCGGTGCCAAAGAGCACCTTCCTCAGAAATTGCCCCGTGTACGAATGCGGCACCTGAGCTACCTCCTCAGGGGTACCCTCAGCGATGACCCAGCCCCCTTCATCGCCACCTTCGGGGCCTAAATCAATTATCCAGTCGGCACACTTAATCACATCGAGGTTGTGTTCAATCACAATCACCGTGTTCCCCGCATCCACCAAACGGTTGAGCACATTGAGGAGCTTTTCGATGTCGGCAAAGTGCAACCCGGTGGTAGGCTCATCAAGAAGGTAGAGGGTACGACCGGTGGCTTTGCGGGACAGCTCCTTGGACAACTTCACCCGTTGGGCCTCACCGCCGGAAAGTGTGGGGGCAGGCTGCCCCAACTTGATATAGCCCAGGCCAACGTCATAGAGGGTCTGGAGCTTCCGGCGTATCTGAGGGATGTTCTCGAAGAACTCCATAGCTTCTTCGACCGTCATATCCAGCACATCGGCGATGTTCTTCCCCTTGTAGCGGATTTCCAAGGTTTCCCGGTTGTAACGCCTGCCCTTGCATACCTCACAGGGCACATAGACATCGGGCAGGAACTGCATTTCGATGCGGATGATGCCTTCGCCCTGGCAAGCTTCGCAGCGCCCTCCCTTAACATTGAAAGAGAAGCGCCCTGGCGTGTATCCCCGCAAACGGGATTCCGGCAGGGAGGCGAACAGCTGCCGGATAGGCGTGAAGACGCCGGTGTAGGTAGCCGGGTTGCTGCGGGGCGTCCTCCCGATGGGGGATTGGTCAACATTGATGACTTTGTCTATATGTTCGATGCCCTCGATGGTTAGATGTTTCCCCGGCTTCTCCCTGGCTCGGTGGAGCCTCTGGGCCAGGGCCTTGTACAGGACTTCGATGACCAGGCTGGACTTGCCCGAACCCGAAACCCCCGTAACGCAGATGAATTTGCCCAGGGGGAAGCGCACATCAATGTTTTTGAGGTTATTCTCCGCTGCCCCTCGCACTATCAGGTATTTGCCGTTGCCGGGGCGGCGGACTTTTGGCACTTCGATTTTGCGCTCACCTCGCAGGTACATCCCGGTGATTGAACGAGGACACTTAAGCAGGTCATCCAGCGTGCCGGCAACGACAACCTCGCCGCCTTTCTCTCCCGCTCCGGGCCCCAGGTCAATGATGTAATCGGCAGAACGGATGGTGTTCTCGTCGTGTTCCACCACCAGCACCGTGTTCCCCAGGTCCCTCAGGTTCTTGAGGGTATTGATGAGGCGGGTGTTATCCCGCTGATGAAGCCCTATCGAAGGCTCGTCCAAGATGTAAAGCACCCCTGCCAGCTGGGAGCCTATCTGAGTTGCAAGGCGGATACGCTGGGCTTCCCCTCCTGAGAGGGTCGCAGCCCGCCTGTCCAGGGTCAGGTAATCCAGACCCACATCCACCATAAAACGCAGGCGGTTGTGGAGTTCCTTCAATATCTGATGGGCGATGAGGCGCTCCCGTTCTGTGAGCGGTGAATCCGGCCCCTGGAGGTATTCGACCCACTTGAGGGCCTGAGTTACCGACATTGCCGTAATATCGGCGATGTTCTTCCCATCTATGGTTACGGCCAGAGCTTCAGGCCGAAGGCGTTTCCCACCGCAGGCCGGACAGGGCCTGGAAGCCATATATTGTTCTATCTCCCGGCGGATGTAATCGGATTCGGTTTCAAGGTAACGGCGCTGGAGGTTGGGTATCACCCCTTCGTAGGTGGTTTCATAGCTGCGGAGCCTTCCGGAGCGGTTCCGGTAATGGATGGAGATAAGGTCGCTTGGGCGGCTGCCGTAAAGGATTATATCCAGCTGCTCTTTGGTCAGCTCCCGCACGGGCACGTGCATAGGTATGCCATAATATTCGCAGACGCTGCGCAGAAGGTGCATATAATAGCGGCTGCTGTCTTTGCCAGCACGCCTCCAAGGGCGGATGGCGCCTTCCTCCAGGCTTAAATTCTTGTCGGGTATGACCAAATCCGGGTCAATTTCCATAATGACACCCAGGCCGGAGCAATGAGGGCAAGCCCCATGGGGGCTGTTGAAGGAGAAGGTCCGGGGCTCAATTTCGGGCAAGGAGATGCCGCATTCCACGCAGGCAAAATGTTCCGAAAACAGGATATCCCGGCTGGAATCGCCATCCACCACCGTTGCCACCATAATGCCGTTGCCAAACTGAAGGGCTGTTTCCACCGAATCAGCCAGGCGGCTCCGGTAATCCTCGTCCTCATCGTGGTGTATCACCAGCCTGTCCACCACGGCTTCGATGGTGTGAAGCTTATAGCGGTCCAGTTCGATTTCCTCGTCCAATTCCATAAGCTGTCCATCCACCCTTACCCGCACATATCCAGCCCGGCGGATTTCCTCCAGCACATTCTTGTGGTGACCCTTGCGGCCTCGCACCAGGGGGGCCAGCAACATAATCCTCGTGTTTTCCGGCAGCGAAAGCAGTGCATCCACAATTTGCTGTGGGGTTTGAGGCCTTATCTCCCGACCACATTTGGGACAGTGGGGTTTGCCGATGCGGGCAAAGAGGAGGCGCAGGTAATCATAGACCTCGGTAACCGTGCCCACGGTGGAGCGTGGGTTGTGGCTTACGCCCCTTTGATCAATGGAAATGGCGGGAGAGAGCCCTTCGATGAGGTCAACATCGGGCTTCTCCATCAGACCCAGGAATTGACGGGCATAGGCAGAGAGGGATTCCACGTAGCGGCGTTGCCCTTCGGCGTAAAGGGTATCGAAGGCCAGGCTCGATTTACCTGACCCGGATACTCCCGTAATGACCACAAGCCTCTCCCGGGGTATTTCAACGGTTATGTTTTTCAGATTGTGCTCCCTTGCCCCTCGCACAATTATCTTCTTCTGAGACATACAACCCCGCCCTTTTCCATATATCTTAAGGCAAATTAACATTGTAGCACCATTTATCTCTTTTGGCAAAATTGATTTGTGGGAGGGTGTTGGAAAACTCCGGGGTTAAACCTACCCCCGAGAGCTTAGGGAAAAAGAGTAGCATTTTCTTGCACGGCGGCTTCGCCGCCGTGCAAGAAAATACCCTCAAAAGCCTTTTTAACCTGCCTTGAGCGAAGGACGCTCATCAAACAAAATGAGAATGGCACTTTTTCAACTTTGACTTTAAAGGGATTTCGTGGATAATGGGGAATGGGTGGTTTCCCTTTTCACCCTTGGCAAGCCTGTAGGAAGGGCGTTCTTGTGGGCAACGGCGAAGCCCTTGCCCACAAAAACATCTCTCTTCCTGGGACAAAATCCCACCTTCTTATGTGACCACGATTAAGTTTGGAGCTGCCACCTGTAGAGATATGCTGGTAAACAAGACCAAAGGCATTGTGCTAGCGGAGAAAGTCAAAATCTGCCGCACTTTCTGGGGGAAAGCCCGGGGACTTATGTTCCGTAGGAACCTTAACCCCGGGGAAGCCCTGGTATTCGTAAATCATCGAAGCAGCCGGATGGAAGCATCTATCCATATGCTCTTCGTCTTTTTCCCCATCGCCGTTGTGTGGCTGGATGAACAAGGACGAGTGGTGGATAAGACGCTCGCAAAACCCTTTCGCCTTTGGTATGTGCCCTCTCTCCCGGCCCGCTATTACATAGAGGGGCATCCACATCTCCTGAGGGAAGTGGAAGTGGGCGATGAAATCAGCTTTGAGGAGAGCGGTTGAGGTCACCCTGATCATAGTTCTCTCCCTGGGGGTGTTAAGCCCTGCCACGGCAGCACCCCCCTCCCAGGGGCCAGGCATAATCTACACTGTGCAACCCGGGGACTGCCTGAGCTTGATAGCCGACCGTTACGGCGTGGATGTGGAAACCCTTGTGCGGGTCAACAACATCCGCAACCCAGATGTAATCATCCCCGGTCAACACTTGCTCATCCCCAGGCAAGAGGTTCCCCTACTGGCCGAAGGGAAAGTGATTGTGGAGCCTTACCCCCTTGTGCAGGGGGAAGCGGGGATAGTGCTGGTGCGTCAGTGTGATGGAGATTTGCCTTCAGGGGAATTTGCAGGCCAGAAGCTCAGATTTATCCGAAGCCCCAGGGGCTGCATAGCCTTCCTAGGGGTTTATGCCCTCGCAAAGCCGGGCACATATCCCTTACAGATACGCCTTCCCGACGGTGCGAGGTTATCCATCCCCGTGCCGGTGGTGGCGGGTGATTATGAGGTGGAGCATATCCACCTATCTCCGGCCAAGCGGGCTTTGCTGAAGCCAGAACTCATCCTCCAGGAAAGGGATTTGGTCTCCAAGGCTTTTGGCCGCTTTACGCTTGAAGCACAATGGTATGCGCCTTTCTCACTGCCCCTCAGGGGCAAAATCCACGTGACCTCTCCCTTCGGTTTCCGGCGCTCATACAACAATGCTCCGCCTAGGGGTTTCCACAGCGGGGTGGATCTCCGGGCCAAGGAGGGAGACCCCGTATATGCCCCGGCCCCAGGGCAGGTGGTGTTAGCGCAGGAGCTTACCATAAGGGGCAATGCGGTGATCCTAAACCACGGGGCGGGAGTGATGAGCGGGTTCTGGCACCTTTCGGGCATTGCCGTGAGAGAAGGGGAAGAGGTGGGACGAGGGGATTTGCTGGGATGGGTTGGGAGCACCGGGCTTTCCACCGGACCTCACCTGCATTGGGAGGTGCGAGTGAACGGGGTGGCTGTTAACCCCCTTACCTGGACCAGACGGGGGTTCTGGTATGAGGTAGGCCGCACACACCCACGTCATATACGTCTAAGAGGATATTGTGAGGAGGCTTTTTGAACGGTGCGAGCTTTAATCATAATTAACGGCGATGATTTTGGTGCTTTCCCCACGATAAATGAGGCCATCATCAAGGCCCACAGGGAAGGGATATTGACCAGTGCCAGCCTTATGGTCACCGGCAAAGCAGCGGATGAAGCCATAGCCCTCGCTCGGGCTAATCCCTCCTTGGCAGTAGGACTTCACGTGACCCTGGCGGAAGGCTGGCCAGCCCTGCCCCCTTCAACCCTGGGGCATCTGGTCAACGAAGATGGCAAGCTCTCAAGCGGGGTATGGGTGGGGCTTGCCGTATTCTTCAACCGCCGTGCTCAAGAGGTGATTCTGCGGGAGATGGAAGAGCAATTCCGCCTCTTCGCCCAGACGGGGTTACCGCTTTCCCACGTTGATGGCCATCTGCACTTCCACCTTCACCCTTCCATATTCCCCGCTCTGGTAAAGTTAGCAGAAGAATATGGAGCCCGGGGCATCCGCATCCCCAGGGATGACTGGAGCCTGGCCTGGGAAAGCGGTATGGAGAAGCCCGTCATAAAGGCAACCTGGGGGTTAATTTACGCCATCTTAAATCGCTGGGCTCTCAATTATCTCCGCACAAGTTCCCTAGCGGTAACCGACCGGGTTTACGGGCTTTTCCAAAGCGGGAATATGCGAGAGGCTTACGTAAGCAAAGTCCTGGAATCCATCAGGGGCGGCTCAGCCGAATTGTACTTCCACCCCACTGCGGGTCCTCGGCTTGAGACCTTTGGCCCCAATCCTGGAGATTTGGAAACCCTGCTCAGCCCCCGCCTCCGCAAGCTTGTGGAAGAAAGGGACTTGCTCCTTGGAACCTACCCGATGCTGGCAGAGGGGAAAAGATGAACCTGGTAAGCCTTTTAGCCATTGTAGTCTTTATAAGCTGGGTTTACTGGCTATTAGCGCTATGGGCTACCCGTTCTTTCTTCTCAGGGAAGCAGAAGGCCTCTTCTGAGTTTACCCCACCGGTATCAATCTTAAAGCCATTGAGGGGGCTCGACCACCAGATTTATTACAATCTCAGGAGTTTCTGCACCCAGGATTACCCCCGGTTTGAAATTCTCTTCGGGGTGCAGAGCCTGGAAGAGCCTTCCGTCCCCATTGTACAGCAACTCTCTCAGGAATTCCCCGCAATCCCCATAAAAATCGTGGTGGCTGAACCTCGGGGGGCTAACCGCAAAGTAGGCCTCCTCGAAGCTCTGGCCTCCAGGGCTCAATACCCGATCCTGGTGATAAGCGATAGCGACATCCGTGTCCCCCCCGATTATTTGCGGAGGGTGATAGCGCCACTGGCTGACCCGGAGACGGGGTTGGTAACCTGCCTCTATCGGGGACAAGAGCTGGATTCCCTGGCCGCTAAGGTGGAGGCCCTTTACATAAGCGCCAACTTCCTCCCCTCCGCCATAATAGGATTTCACTGGCTGAGGATGAGCTACGCCTTTGGCTCCACCATAGTGATAGGCAAAGAAGAGCTGGAGGAGATAGGGGGCTTTGGGGCCATCGCCAATCACCTGGCCGATGACTATGAGATAGGAGCCCGGGTGAAAGCAATTGGCCGGAAGGTGCTTTTTTCTGATTGCATTGTGGAAACCGTACTAGGCCCAGTCCGATGGGGGGAGCTTTGGCACAGGCAATTGCGGTGGATGAGGTGCTCGTGGGTGAGCCGCCCACGAGAATACCCGGGCATCGTGTTGACCCTCTCGATACCCCTCTCCCTTGTAGTAGCCTTACTGACCGGATTCTCCTTCCTGGGGAAGCTGCTCCTCCTTACTTCGATAGCAGTGCGATTTATCACGGGGTGGATTATCCTGGGATATATGGGGCACCGGCAATTGCGAAGGAGTTTGCCTCTCCTGCCCATTGCCGACCTCTTCCACGGCATATTATGGGCGGTAGCCCCATTGGGAAAGCGGATAGTATGGCGGGATGAGGAGTACATCTTGCAAAGGGATGGACGCCTTATCCCCGTTGAGAACCCGGGATTTCGCACCCTCATCCCCTTCTTCCGCTCGCACAAGGGAAAATAACGTTTGCCAAAACACTGGTTTTGTGATAAACTTCTCAACGCCGGTGGTTTCTTCCACCTTTAAGCAGTGCCGGATGAGTTGTGATAAGGATAAAGGTGGCCTATGCAAGCCATTCGTATCCTCCACTTTGCTGACCTCCACATAGGGGTGGAAAGCTATGGTCATCTTGACCCCCAGATGGGCGTTTCCAGCCGGGTGCGGGATTTCCTCAACCGCTTTGATGAAGTGGTGGATTATGCCATAGGCAACGGGGTGGATGCAGTCATCTTCTGTGGAGATGCCTATCGGAACCGAGACCCAGGAGCCACCTATCAGCGAGAGTTTGCCCGCCGCATCAAACGCCTCGTGGATGAGGACATCCCCATCCTGCTTCTAGTGGGCAACCACGACCTGCCTGCAATGCCCAAAAAAGCCAGCAGCTTGGACATCTTCCATACTCTGGAAATCCCTGGGGTTACTGTGGCCCGAAGGCCCGGCATTTACCGGATAGAGACCAAACACGGTCCTTTCCAAGCCGTCACAGTCCCCTACCCCACCAGGGCATTATTCCTGGCTGGCATAAGCTATAGAGGCAAGAGCATAGAGGAGATAGACCGCTTAATGGCTCGCAAAGTTGCCGAAGAGATAGAGAACCTGGCTTCCAAAGTGGATGAGGAATTGCCGACGGTATTGGTGGGACATTTCAGCGTGATGGGAGCCCGTTATGGTTCTGAGAGGAGCATAATGCTGGGGAGGGATATCATCCTGGCAAAAAGCGTGCTGGCTTCATCCCCCTGGGATTACGTGGCTCTGGGTCATATCCACCGTCATCAGGATTTAAATGAAGGCTTTTACCCTCCTGTGGTTTACGCCGGGAGCCTGGAGCGCATTGATTTCGGCGAGGAAGGCGAAGAAAAGGGGTTCGTGGAAGTTTATCTCAGGAAGGGAGAGACCACTTACCAATTCATTCCGGTCAAAGCTCGTCCTTTCATCACCATAGAAGCTGATGTCCGTGCTGCCCGGGACCCTACCGAAGCCGCCTTACAGGCTCTTTCCCAACACCAAGTGAAAAATGCGGTGGTCCGGGTAAACGTAAAACTGTTGCCGGAACAGGAAGCTTCCTTCCAGGAACGCAAGCTTATGGCCGCCCTTAAGGATGCTTATTACATAGCCAGCATTAACAGGGATGTCGAGAGGGTTTACCGTCTTCGTTTAGAGGTTAAAGCTGTGGAGGAACTGGGCCCCAGGGAACTCCTGGAAAAATACCTGGAGCTGAAGAAAGTATCTGAAGAGCGTCGCAAGCTGCTTCTCCAATACGCTGAGGAACTCATCCGGGAGGAAGAAGCCAGCGGCGACAAGGCCGGATAATTTCCGGCGAAATACCTTAATCAGGGAGGCGAAGGGAGATGATCCTGGGAATTGCCGGCAGTCCCCGTCAAGGGGGTAATACCGAACTGTTGCTAGACCAAGCATTGGCCGGGGCCAGGAGCGCCGGTGCTGATACGGAAAAAATAGTGCTGAGCAAACTCCAGATTCAGGGGTGTACCCATTGTGAAGGATGCCTGGAAACCGGACGATGTGTCATAAGGGATGATATGGATTTGCTATATATGAAATTTCGGGAGATGGAGGCCCTGTTCATAGCTGCTCCCATATACTTCCTCGGGCTTCCGTCCCAGTTAAAAGCCGTGATAGACAGATGCGAGGCCTTCTGGGTCCTTAAAAACAAGCTAAATCAAGCTGTATCCCTTACGGGGAAAAAACGCCCCGGGGTTTTCATCTCCGTAGCAGGAGCCCCTGATAAAACCGAGATATTCAACCCGGCCCGCAGGATTATAAGGGCTTTCTTCAGCACGATAGATGTGGTTTACACGGCGGAGCTCTTCTTCCCTGAGACAGAATTAAAGGGGCAGATAAGGGAACACCCAACCGCTCTTATGGATGCTTATACCCTGGGAGCTCGCATAGCTCGGAGCCTTTAAGGAAGAGGGAAATTTGCCAGGCAGCGGCAGGGGTCGCTGCCTGGCAAAACGCTTTTTACGGATAGGTGAAACTCTCGCCCGGCTTGAGCACCACGGCTTTGGCGGAGGTTTGCTCCTCCACGGCTTTGGCAAAGGCCTCCGGATCCTGCTTTATCACATCGAAAGTGTCGTAATGCATCGGGATTACCACCTTGGGTTCGAGGAGCTTGACAGCCCTCAGGGCATCGTCTGGCCCCATAGTGAAGTTATCCCCAATGGGCAAGAGAGCTACGTCTATCCCTTCTTCGCCGATGAGCTTCATATCATAGGTGAGGCTGGTATCGCCAGCGTGGTAAACCTTGACCCCTTCGATGGAAATGAGGAACCCGCAGGGGTTGCCGCCATAACTGCCGTCGGGCAAGGCAGAGCCGTGATGGGCCACGGTGAGCTTGACCCTGCCGAAGGGGAAATTCCACCCACCCCCGATGTGAAGGGGATGAGCTTCCACCCCTTGATTCTGACAATAGGTGGCAATCTCGAAATTTGAAATGACGGTGGCCTTGTTCCGTTTGGCAATCTCAACTGTATCCCCAAGGTGGTCGCCATGGCCGTGGCTGACAAGGACGTAATCGGCCTTTATGGCTTCCGCTTTCACGGGGGCCAGGGGGTTCCCATTGAGGAAGGGGTCTACGATGATGGCCGCTCCGCCACCTTCGATCAGGAAACAAGCGTGGCCGTAGAAAGTAAGCTTAACACCCATAAGCACACCTCCGACCTCTGAAATGCTCCTTACCAATTATACGCTTTCTCACATCCCCTGTCAAAGAAATCAGCTACGGCCGAGCCTGTATCAATTTAGTAGGTCGCTCTTGTGTAAATAGCTACACGACAAGGGAACGGCCTCTCGGCGTTGGAGAGTCGCCTCCAAAACAGGGATTTTAAGGAAAGTTATTTCTTCGACGACGGCGAAGCCGTCGTCGAAGAAATAACCCCCTTTCTTATTGCAACCCAGCAGTCATCCTCCCGCTCGCCTACTGGACCGTTACAGACTCGCTACGGCCCGACAACTCCTTCGTATTTGGGATATTTGGGATAAATTTGGGATATTCCGGGAGTATTTTCTGCATAAAGGGGGATTCCATAAACTCATCCGGCTTTGAATTCATCGTAGATATGGCTCAGGCCAGCTTTTATGAGGGCTTTGATTTCGTTCTCCGATTGAGGTGAAACGGGAAATAGGGGGAGGAAATCGTTCACCAGCTTGGCTACTTCGGAGCGGCTTTTACCAGCCTTGTATATGTCCTTTACAGCGGCCCTGGCCTTCCGGATATACTCGGCTACCTTATCTACAGC
>DRAO01000078.1 GCA_011041825.1 Chloroflexota bacterium | reverse complement strand
GGTTACGGGGGTGGGAGAGAGGGCAATCTCTCCCCTCCGCACACTCGCTATTATCCTAGCCACATTGAGGATGCGTTCCCCATCGCCTACGGACGTGCCACCGAATTTCATCACCAGCATCGCTCTCCCTCCGAACAGATTGACTTACCCATCTCGGTAGGGTATAATGTACACGCATAGGATATTTGGAGGGTGTTTTATGAAAGAGCATCAAACTGTGGTCTCAGTTGAAGGTTACCGCATCCCTCTGGTGATAGAACAGGTCGAAGATGGGTCATTTATGGCTACAAGTCCTGTCCTTGAAGGTCTTCTTGTCCTCGCAGGCACCGTTGAAGAAGTGCTGGCTCTTGCCCCCAAAGTTGCTAAAGACTTAATCGAAGCAATGCGGGAAAGAGGTGTTAAGCCCTCTCTGACCGCTGAAGAATTGGAATTACCTCTTAAGGTAGAAGTAATTGTCCCGGCTTAACCGATGAAGTATAGAGAGTTGACTAAACGTTTGGAAGAACTCGGTTGTGAATTCGTCCGCCAAGCTGCAGGTTCACATGAGATATGGTGGAACCCGGCTAACAAGAAATTTACTGTGATCCCAAGACACGGCGGGCGAGATATACCCCTTGGAACTATCCGGGCAATCCTACGGCAGTTAGGGATTGACCCAAAAGACTTTTATGCTCCTAAAAAGGGACGGATGCGGCGTTCCTAGGCTGAGTTTATAACTCTCTCTACTTCCCTCAAGCCTGCCTCAATAGTTACGGGCCTATTAGCATATGTCGGCTTGATGCCGTTCAGACGGCCCAGGTGGTAGTCCACGGTGGCTCCGGGGTCCTTGAGAAGGTGTCCCGTGAGCACGGCCACCACCCGCTCGCCGGGCCTGATAATCCCCTCCCGCACCGCTTTGCGCACCCCGGCCACGCTGGCCGCCGAGGCCGGCTCACACCCGATGCCTGCCCGGTCAATCTGAGCCTTGGCATCCATAATCTCCTGGTCGCTCACCGCAAACACCACCCCGTCGGTGTATCGGATGGCACGGATGGCTCGCTCGTAGCTCACCGGGTTGCCAATCTTGATGGCTGTAGCAACGGTATTGGGGGTCGCCTGTTCTCGCTTTCTGAAACCGTTTACGAAGCCCCGGTAGAAGGGCGCTGCTCCCTCGGCCTGGACGGCCAGGAGCCGGGGCACTTTCTCGATGAGCCCCACCTCTTTCATCTCCCGCAGCGCCTTGCCGAAGGCGGCGGTGTTGCCCAGGTTCCCCGCCGGAAGCGCTATCCAATCGGGCGGCTCCCAGCCGAGTTGATGGATGAGCTCGAACACAATGGTCTTCTGCCCCTCCAGGCGGAAGGGATTAAGTGAGTTGAGCAGGTACATCCCCAGGGCAGGCGAAGCTTCCCTCACAAGCGCCATTGCCGTATCGAAGTTGCCTTTGACCTGGAGGGTAATCGCCCCGTAAGCCAGGGCCTGGGCCAGCTTGCCGAAGGCGATCATCCCTTCGGGTATGAAGACCACAGCTTTGAGCCCTGCCAGGGCGGCGTAGGCGGCCATCGAAGCCGAGGTGTTCCCTGTCGAAGCGCAGGCCACCGCCTTCATCCCCAGCAGTTTGGCGTAGGTCACCCCCACCGTCATCCCCCGGTCTTTGAAGGAGCCAGTTGGGTTTTCGCCTTCGTGCTTGAGGTAAAATTCCTCTACGCCCACCCACTGGGCCAGGTGGGGGTTATGGTAAAGGGCAGTGTTCCCCTCGGGCCGGGATATGATGCTCTCTTCGGGGACCGGGAGCACCAGTTCCCGGTATCTCCAAACCCCAGAACAGTTTGCGATTTGCGAATGGCGAATAGCGAATGAAGAATTGCGTGAGTCAAAGAGCTCCCTTGAGACCTGAGAGCGCAATTTCCCCAAGTCATGTTCTACCTCCAAGAGGCCGCCACACTCGCAGGTGTAGCGGATTTCGGAAGGTGGGTAAGCGGCCCCACAGTTTATGCACTGCACCCGGCAAGGCAACATACCGTCGTCCATCTTCCAATCTCCTTTTCGTAACTCGCAACTCGCAATTCGCAACTCTTAACAAAAAAGCCCCTCGCCCTCTTGGGACGAGAGGCTTCATGCTCCCGTGGTTCCACCCAAGTTCTGTTACTACGAGGGGCAAGGGGCGAGTGGCAAGAGGCAAGTGGCAAGAGGCGAATGGCAAGGGACAAATTGCAACTTGCCTCTTGCCCCTTGCCACTTGCAACTTGCCCCTCTGTAACAGCACTCTTTGGCCGGTAACGGATGGCCTCCGGGGTTCCATACTTGCAGGGCAAGTTGACAACTTGCCTCTACGTTCCGGAACCCGGCTCGCGGGTGGTTTTCCCCGGGCTCGTGGTGAGAAGGGCTTGCAGCCGCCGACCCTTCCTCTCTGGCACCCTACCCCCGGGTACTCGTCCCGGTCATCGCCGTTAGGAATGCCCATCAATTGTATGGGCCAATTTTACCACATATATAACATTACTGTCAAATGCCGCCGCCGTATCGTGCCCTAAGCACTTTCTTATCTAACTTGCCCACACTGGTCTTGGGGATCTCATCTACGAAAGCATACGAATCAGGCACAGCCCAACTCGTAATCACGCCCTTATCTACATATTGCTGAAGGTGTGCCTTCAATTCCTCACCGGTGAGCTTGCCTTTATACTCTTCCCTAGGCACCACAACGGCTAACGGCCTCTCTCCCCACTTCTCATCAGGGATGCCTATGACGGCTACCTCAAATGGCTTGAGGTGGGCAAGGGTAAGGACGGGGCAGGTTTCCGAGAGGCCATAGCCGGCGTAAACTTTAATGCCCAGCTCTGTGGCTTTCAAGGCCAACCCCTTGGGGAGCCGAGCCCCACCGATGACCACTTTCCACCGGCTAAGGTCCAAGCCCTTGACAGCAGGAGCAGTCACAATCATCTGGAGGATTGTGGGGACACAGTGGCTGAAGCAGCACTTACTCATAGTTGGTAATGTTGCCCCACGGTGGGGATAAAAGGTGAAGTAGAGCTACCTTTATATGCAGTGTAGCGGGTTCCAGGGAAGAAGACGCTAGGGGAGGAAAAATAAAATGAGCGGTACTGGTCTCGAATCAGTGACCTCAGCAAGGTTCATTTTGTCAAATTAAGGTTATTCGAAGGTGTTGAAAAACTCCGAGGTTGGAAACTACCCCGCAGGCTAAGGATAGAAAAAGAGCGTTTTCTCGTGCGAGGGCTTTGCCCTCGCACGAGAAACCCTTCAAAAATGCCTTTACCCCCGGTTGTTCCTGGCAGCAGCAAACCCCTGCCAGGGACAACTTCCCCAGGCTTTACGCCCACAGGAGCGACAATTCAGTTTGAGGGTCATACAATTGGACCTTTTCCATATTAAAGCTTATCCGCACCTTATCCCCAATCCTGTATCCCAAGCGAGAATCCACTACAGTTTGTACTTTTATCTCCCCAATCTTACAGGTGATGATGTCATCCCGACCCAATGGTTCTACCATATAGATTTCAGACTCGATTTCCCCTTCGGGACCGATGGAGATATCCTCTGGGCGCAAACCGACAATTACCCGGCGACCTGATGGCTGGCGACGAGGCTTACGGGAATCCGGGATAGCAAGGGAGAGGTCCGGATGGCGGAGTTTATAATGATCATCCTCCTGATAAAGCTCCATCTCGAACAGGTTCATCGGCGGGTTACCGATGAAGCCAGCTACAAAGAGAGTGCGAGGCCGGTCATACAACTCCTCAGGAGGGGCATACGCTTGAAGTTGACCTTTGTTCAGGACAGCGATGCGATCAGCCATAGTCATTGCTTCCACCTGGTCGTGAGTCACGTATATCGAGGTAATGCCCAGACTCATCTGAAGGCGTTTGATCTCACCTCGCATTGCCAGGCGAAGCCGAGCATCCAGGTTGGAAAGAGGCTCATCGAATAGCAGCAACTTTGGTTCTTTAATCAGGGCTCGTCCCAAGGCCACACGCTGCTGCTGACCACCTGAAAGCTGACCAGGCTTGCGATCCATAAGCTCCCCTATTCCCAACATATCGGCTATACGCTGAGCCTTGCGTCTCATCTCCTCGGCTGGCACTTTCTTCAGCTTGAGAGGGAAGGTCAAGTTCTCATAGACGGTCATATGAGGATAAAGAGCATAGCTCTGGAATACCATTCCAATGTCCCGGTCTTTAGGGAGCAAATGGTTCACCGCTTGTCCATTGAATTTCACATAACCCTTGGTAGGCTTGTAAATCCCCGCTACCATAAGCAGAGTGGTGGTCTTACCGCATCCCGATGGCCCCAGGAGAGCAACGAATTCGCCATCTTTTATCTCCAGGTTCAAGTTGTCAACGGCAAGGACTTTACCGAAATATTTGGTAAGATTTTCCAGTTGAACTTCCATACTCACTCCCCCGCATTTAAGGATTTTCTCGTGAGAGGGCGAAGATTCATTTATCCCTTCACCCCGCCGGTGTAGATGTTAAGCAGATACTCCTGGGTAAAGATGAAGAAGAAAAGCACCGGTATTATGTAAAAAAGGCCCACGGCGGTGAGGAGCCCGTAATCTACGAAACGGAAATCTCCAATAAGCCGCTTAATAAGCACCGAGAGTGTCCAGTTGTTAAAGCTCGTAAGGAAGATGTAAGGGAGCAAGAATTCGCTCCAGCCGGAGAGGAAGGCGAATATCGAGAGGGCTGCTATGCCAGGACGGATGTTAGGGATGATGACCTGCCACCAGGTGCGGAAGCGAGAGCAGCCATCAATCAAAGCGGCCATTTCAATATCCCAAGAGACGTTATCAAAGAAGCCCTTCATTATCCAAGTGCCCAGGGGTAACTCCAGTGAAGCTTTGACCAAGATGACGCCCAGCAATGTGTCGTAAAGGTGCAAAAGCCTGAGGATATAGAAGATAGCGATAAGCAGGGTCACGCTAGGGAAAGCGTGCAGGATAAGGGTAAGGGAGAGGAACCCCCGGCGGCCAGGGAAGTGTAATCGAGATAGGGCATAGCCCGTAGCAGCAGCGATGCCCACCTCAAGTATGGTGACCACAAGGGCAAACGCCAAGGTATTGGCCGTGATACGCCAGATGCTGGGCATATTGGGCAGAGGCTCCCACAGGAAACGCCAGTTACTCAGAGTGAAGCCATAGGGCTTAAGGCCCTCAGTACGCTTAGCAAAGGAAGACATAAACAGCCAACCGTAAGAGACAATGATGGGAGCGGTGATAACAGTTAAAAGGGCATAAGGAATGGCCGTCTTGATACGCCGAATAAGCATCCTTCACCTCCATAAGTTCTGGAGCAATCCGACGCTTAGAGGGCTTCTATCTTTGGCTCAGCTACCAGTTCATTGAAGCGGAATACTCGCAAATATAATATGGAAGCAATGATCCCGATAACCACCAGAACTGCTGCGAGGGCCGCTCCGTAGCCAAATTGAACATTGCCGAAATAGTTGGACAATGCCCTGTGGTATGCGTGGAGAGCCCATACTTCTGTCCGGTAGAACCCAGGCCCTCCATCCGTGAGGAGCAGGATGTACTCGAAAGAGGTCAGCAGAGAGAGCGTTTGATAGGTAAGGACAAAGAGGATAGGCCAGCGGATCATAGGCAAGATTACATAGCGGATGCGCTGCAAGGTGGAAGCCCCATCCACCATCGCCGCACGGATGTAATCTTCGGGAATAGATTTGATGGCCGATGTAAATATTATCATCCCAAAGGAAGCCCCCACAAAACCATTGGCCATAATTACCACCAGCCAAGGTTGGGCATTCATCCAGTTACGGGGCTCAATGCCAAAGGGGGAGAGAAACTGATTGACGATGCCGTAGGGGGCATCTGCTGTGACCCAGATCCACAACAAAGCATAGATAACCGAAGGCGTAATACGGGGCAGAAGCCAAAGGGTACGGAACAACGTCCCCACCCTTTCGTTGATGTGGGTGGTGAGAAGGGAAAGTATCAATGCCAATCCCACGTTAAAGCAGGAGAGGGTGGTAAGCACATAGAACCCCGTATTAGTCAGAATCTTTACCGTCCAGCGGCTCTTGAGCATCCTGATGTAGTTTTGCAGGCCGATGAAAACAACTTTACCGAAGGTAGCTACGCTCATATTGGTCATACTGATATAGATGGTAAGGACTACCGGCAGGAAGAAGAACAAGAAAATCATCACCGTCGCCGGGGCCATAAAGACCCACGGAGCCGAAGAGGTTCGTATCCGTTCCCACAGGGAAGGGCGGGGTACTGCCTTATAAATTGCGGCTTCCGTAGCCATCCTTCACTCCTCTACCTGTGCTAAAAAGGATTAACGGTGAGGGGCGGAGTTTCGCCCCCCACCGTTGTGGACGCCTTTATTTGATTTCCACCTTATCACCAAGTTCGGCTTGCATCTCTTCGATGACCGTCTTAACAGCGTCGTCAACGGTCATATCCTTGGCCTCCACTGCCTGAAGAGCGCTGAACATAATCTGGTCGTAGGTGCCGTAGTCGGGATGGTTAGGCTGGAAGTGGGTGTACTCAACCATATAGGCTACGTCGTGGAGGAACTTGTTGGCTGCGTAATCAGGATAATCAATCTGGCTCTTCAGGATGGCCAGGTGACCGCTGTTGACGGCGTGGCGGGTGTTGAGGTCAGGTGAGGTGGCCTCGGTGATAAGGCGGAAGGCGAGCTCCTGGTTCTTCTTGCCGGTGGCCTTCTCAGAGGAAACCATATAGACCAGCGGGTGGGAGAGGGTGGTGCCAGGCTTGCCCTTTATGCCGGAGGGGATGAGGGCGAAGCCGACGTTGTCCCAGAGGTGCTGCTCGTTGCCGTCGAGGTACTTCTGGGTCCACTCGGCCCAGTGCCAGGTGCCGCCGTTCCAGAAGAGGGCCTTGTCGCCGGCGCTAACGGTCTCGTGCCAGATCTTCCAGTCGGTGCCGATGAAGTCCTTGGGGGTGGTCTCATAGGTCCAAACGGTATCGTAGTGGAACTGGAGCCACTTCTTCTGGGCATCCTTAACGACAACGAGCTTGCCAGTATCGGGGTCCTGCATCTGGCCACCGAAGGCGAAGTAGATGTGGTAGAAGTCGCCGCCCTTCTTGGGCCGGTGCCAGTAGCCGTAGCCCTTCTCAACTACGCCCTTATCCTGGGCTTCCTTGGCAAGCTCAAGCATATCGTAAAGGGTGAACTCGCCTTTCTTGATTTTATCGGGCAAGGCATTTATATCATCATCAGACCAGCCCAGCTTCTTCAGGAGGGTCTTGCTGAAGTACATAGGCCGGGCCTCTGTATCCTGAGGGATGCCCCACTTCTTGCCCTTGAAGGTGACGGAATCCCAGAGGGCGGGGATGATGTCATTGTAAACATCGGGGTACTTGGCGATGTAGTCATCAAGGGCAACGATGAAACCGGCTTCCGACCAAGGGGCAACGTCTTCGTGACCGCTGAGGATGATATCAGGGGCGTTTCCGGCCTGGGCGGCCATCATATACTTTTGCTTATAATCACCCCAGGTGCCGGTATCAAAGGTGGCCTCGACTTTCACCCGATAAGGGGAGCCCTCCTTCTCAAGCTTCTTGTTGAGACGATCAGCAGCATCAATGAGGTTGTCACGGCGGTAATAAGAGGGCTCATCAGGGCCGATTGTCCAAGCCACAATGGTTACTTCCTTCACTTTAGGAGGAGCAGGGGTAGGGGTAGCAGGAACCGGAGTAGGTGTAGGGGTTGCAGCAGGGGCACAACTTATGGCCAGCATACCCAGAATCACGATGGTGATAATAAACAGCATCCGCTTATTCATAGCTCACCCCTCCTTTTTAAAGTTGAGTTAAAGTTGAGTTTTTAACCCTTAAAGCACTAACGCTTATTATATCCCGGTTTGCCTCTAGGCAACCACCTCCTTTGTGTAAAATTCGTAGATTATTCTATAACCACTTTCCCAAATTGTCAAGGGCAACCAACTGGAGGGTGTTGAAAAAGTGCCATATCCCTTGACATCTCCATTGCCCTGGTATATATTTAATATTGAGATTCTGTCTCAATTATAAGCCCTGGCAGCACTCCATTTAACCGTGGTTGGGAGGGTGTTGAAAAAACTCCGGGGTTGGAAAACCACTCAAAAAATGCTTTTTAACCTGCCCTCGTCGGAGGGAACCATTTGAGCAAGAACAGCGTGGCACTTTTTCAACACCCTCGTGGTTGGCAATGTTGCCCCACGGTGGGGCGAAAAAGGAGAAAGAGGAGTGATTCGATGGCTAAGCGATTGGTGGATTCCCTGCGGGAGGCTGGCTACAGGCTGACGGCCCCTCGCCTGGCGATAATCAAGGTCCTGGAGGCGGAGACCGGGCATCTGAGCCCTGCCGAGGTGCTGGAAAAAGGGCGGGCTTTCTACCCGGCCCTCAGCAGGGCCACAGTCTACCGCACCCTTGATCTGCTGACCAAGTTGGGGCTTCTCCGCCCCATCTATCTGGGCGAGGGCAACCTCTGTTTCATATACCCCAGGGAAGGGCACCATCACCTTATATGTTCCAAATGTGGTATGGTCGTTGATTTCGATGAATGCATAGCGGCTCCCCTGGGGCAGGCCCTTTCAGAGCGCTTTGGCTTCCGGATAGAGAGCCACCTGCTGGAATTCTACGGGCTATGCGAGAATTGCCAGAAGGATGAGCAGAAGCAGGCCGGAGGAGATTAGTCTATGGGCAGGGCAAGGTTTAACCTCGGTAAGGCACACCTGTGGCTGGCAATAACCCTTGTTGTCATACTGGCTTTGGGGGCTTGCCTTCCAAAAGGCCCAGGCACTCCACAGGCAACCTCTACCCTCGAAACTCCCCGGTTAAAGCAGGGTGAGAAACTGCGGGTGGTGGCGACAACCACCATTGTCGGGGATGTGGTCCGAGCCATAGGGGGCGAAGCCATTGACTTGACCGTGCTCCTGCCCGTGGGTGCTGACCCTCACACTTACGAACCCATACCTCAGGATATGGCTGCGGTGGCTGAGGCCCACGTGATTTTCATCAATGGAGCCGGGCTGGAGGGATTTTTGGAGAGATTGCTCAGGAACGCTGGAGGGAAAGCGGCTGTTGTGTCCGTTTCTGAAGGCATCCAATTCAGAAAGCTGGAGGGAGGGGCAAGACCCGGGGAGATAGACCCCCACGTTTGGTTTAACCCCCTTAACGTGATAGTGTGGGTGCATAACATCGAGCGTACCCTGTGCATCCTTGACCCGGCAAATGCCGAGGTTTACAAGGCAAACGCCCGGCAATACGAAGAAGCGCTGCGTGAGCTGGATGTATGGATTGCGGAGCAGGTTGCTTCAATCCCGCCAAGCCGCCGCAAGCTGGTCACCGACCACGCAGCTTTTGGCTACTTTGCCGAACGCTACGGCTTTGAGCAAATAGGGGCGATCTTCCCTGGCTTCAGCACTGCTTCCGAACCCTCAGCCCAGGAATTAGCCGAGTTGGAGGATTCCATCCAGAACCTGGGCGTGCCTGCTATCTTTGTGGGGAAAACGGTTAACCCAGACCTGGCATATCGCATAGCACGGGATACCGGCGTTCAGGTGGTGTTCCTTTACACCGGCTCATTGAGTGAACCCGAAGGGCCAGCAGGGGATTACATCTCATTTATGCGTTATGATGTCTCAGCCATTGTGGAAGCTCTGAAATGAGGGGGATGGAGATGGCGCCTTTTGCAAGCAGGGGGGTGGTACATAAGAAAGGCACGCCTATCCTGGAGCTATCCGGCGTAACCGTGTGTTACAATGGTCGGGTAGCTTTAGAGGATGTATCCTTCCGCCTGGAGGAAGGGGAGCAAATTGCCGTGGTAGGGCCAAATGGCGCTGGCAAAAGCACCCTCTTCAAGGTGATTGCGGGGGTGCTGCGCCCAACCAAAGGCGACGTGAAAGTTTACGGCCACGAACCTGGCGGGCATATATGCATCGCTTATGTCCCGCAGCGTAGCCAGGTTGATTTAACGTTCCCGGTAACCGTAGCCGATGTGGTGATGATGGGACGCATTGGCAAGCTGGGACCGTTGCGCTGGCCCCGGGCCAGGGATTGGGAATTTGTACACCATTGCCTTCAGATAGTCGGCTTAGCGGACCTGGCAAACCGGCAGATTGGCGAATTATCGGGGGGACAGCAACAGCGGGTTTTCATTGCCCGTGCCCTTGCTCAGGAAGCGGAACTTATGCTTATGGATGAACCCCTCACCGGCCTCGATTTAACCTCGCAGGAGGAAATACTCCGCATCTTGGATGAGTTGCGCAACCATCAGGTGACGATAATGGTTGCCACACACGATTTAAGCCTGGCCTCGGAGCGCTTTGATAGGGTGATGTTGCTCAACCGCCGTCTGCTGGGGATAGGGCATCCTCAGGAGGTTTTCACCCCGGAGCATTTGAAGGAGGCTTATGGCGGCCACCTGCGCCTGGTTCAATCTGCTGATGGCATTATGGTGCTCAGCGACACCTGCTGTGGAAGGGGGATAGAACGATGAAGGGCCTTGTTGAGCTGCTTGTTGTCCCCTTGACTTACCCCTTTATGGTTCGAGGGCTGCTTGCGGCTATAATGGTGGGGATAGTTTGTTCTGTGGTGGGAACCTATGTGGTGTTGCGGGGGATGGCCTTCTTCGGGGACGCCCTGGCTCACGCCATCTTGCCGGGAATAGCCATTGGCTACCTCATCGGTGGCGGGACACAAGGGCCTCTCTTCTGGTGGAGTATGGTTACGGCAATCGTCACTGCTTTGGGCATCGGAGTAATCAGCAAAGGGGCCAGGGTTAAGGAAGATGCGGCGATTGGCATCGTGTTCGCCGGGATGTTTGCCCTGGGGATTGCCCTCATTTCTACTGTTCGTAGCTATGCGGTGGATTTAGCCCATTTCCTCTTCGGCAATGTGTTGGGGGTCTCAACAGGTGATCTATGGCTCACCGGTATCTTTGGAGGGGTGGTTATCCTCACTGTCCTGGCTTTCTACAAGGAATTCCTGGTCCTCTCCTTTGACCCCATACTTGCCTCGACTTTACGCATCCGGGTTGAACTGCTGCATTACCTGCTCCTCATCCTCATCGCAATGGCCATTGTCGTTTCCTTGCAGACGGTGGGCGTGGCCCTGATGGTGGCAATGCTTGTGACCCCACCGGCCACAGCTTATTTGCTCACCCGCCGCCTCCCGACGATGATGGCGCTGGGGGCTTTCATCGGGGCCATCTCCGGGGTCATTGGCCTCTACCTTTCTTACTACGTCCGGGTAGCTTCGGGGGCGGCCATCGTGCTGGTGTGTACGGGCTTTTTCATCCTGGCCTTTCTGTTCTCACCCCGGCGTGGCCTGTTATGGCAGCGGTAATCTCACAGGGAAGTTCAGGGGTATGAAGGGGAGTTCTGCGGCTTTGGGCAGCGGAGTTGATTGAAATGCTGAGGGGGAAGTCGAGCACGCTTATCCGGAGTTCCCTCGTCTCCCTTGTGTTCTTGCTCTCGCTGGCGGTTTACTTCCTCACCCTTGCTCCCACCATCACCTGGGCTCATAACGGGGCTGATGGAGGCGACCTCATCACCGCTGTGGTTACAGGTGGGGTTCCCCACCCTCACGGGTATCCCACTTACTTACTTTTAGGTGAACTCTTCATCTGCATTCCCTGGGGTGACTTCGCCTGGCGGCTCAACCTGATGTCAGCAGTATGTGCGGCCATAGCGGTTGCCCTGATTGCCCTCGCTGTTTATGAGATGAAGGGGTTGAGGCTCTTCCCCAAAGATGAAGCATATTTGCCAGCCTTGGGGGCAAGTTTAGCGCTTGCTTTCTCCCCTCTTCTCTGGTCCCAAGCCGTCATCAGCGAAGTCTATGCTCCTGCCCTTGCCTTCACCGCCGCAATTATAACCTGTGCTCTGCCCATCCTGTGCCGTGCATCACGCACTTCCCTTGGCCTTTTACTCCTCGGCTTCCTCTACGCCCTCGGCCTTGGGGCCCACCTGACTCTGCTGTTCCTGGCTCCTATCGTGGGATTGGCGCTATGGCGGACCGGAAGGAAAGGGGCTATCCCCTTCGGGGCAGGGTTTGCCGTCGGGCTTGCTGTGTTTGCCATTTTGCCGCTGCGGGCAGGCGGAGATTCCCCTGTGAACTGGGGGGCAGCAAATACCTGGAAGGGTTTTTGGTGGCTGGTGTCGGGGAAGCTCTACCATCGCTACGTGTTTGCCGTCCCCCTTCGCTTCTGGCCCCAACGTATCCTGGCCTGGGGCAATTTGATGGTGCGGCAATTCACCCCTGTGGGGGCTTTGCTCGTTATCATAGGGGTTGAAGGGCTCTGGCGGCGGGATCAGACTTTCTCCCTGGCTTTGCTCCTCTCGGTTATCGGGCTGAGCATATACGCCATCGGCTATAATACCGCTGATTCCTACGTCTACCTCACCTTCAGCCTTCCCCTCCTGGCCCTATTCCTGGGTGCGGGGCTGGGGAAGGTGCGGGATGGGCTCAGGGTTCGCTTTCTGGGACAGATGGGCTTAGCCTTGTTTATCCTCCTGTGTGTGGCTCTGCCTGGGGCGGAACTTCTCTCCAACTGGAATGCCGCTGACCTCCATACCGATTGGGAAGCCTGGCTCTTCGGAAAGCGCACCCTTGCTGAGGCTCCCGCTAATGCCGTCTTGGTTACTGACCGGGATGAACACACATTTACCCTGTGGTATTTCCGTTATGCCCTGCGGTTGAGGGAGGATGTGGTGGTTGTGGACAGAGACCTTTTAAGGTATAATTGGTACCGTGAGGCATTGGCCCGGCAACCAGGGATGGACTTTTTAAGGGGGGAAGATGTCTCCCTGAACCCGGAACAATGGGGGAATTTCTTGCAGGGACGCCCGATCATTCCCATAAGATAACACGGGGACAGCGGTGAAGTCCCCATCGAAGAAATAACCCTCTCCTTGGGGGTAATCGAGGGTAAACGGATATGGCTCGCTTTCAGAAGGCACGTCGTATCATCGGCATCATCCTTATAATCCTGGGGTTGGCCCTATGGGCAGGCTGGGGGGTGCGGCTTGTCATAACTGCCAAGGCCCTTTACGTCCACCTCAAGCAGGCTCAAGCTTGGATGGAGGAGCCACCGAAGCCGGAGGACCTGCCTGCTGTTGAAGCTTGGCTTCAGGAAGTGCGGGGCGAAGTATTGAGCCTCAAGCGAGAAGCTGCTCCTGCCTTGGCGCTTGCCCCTTACCTGGGCTGGATACCCCGCTATGGGGGGGACATAAGGGCTGCTCCCTTCCTGTTGGATATGGCCGATGGCTTGACTCAGGCTGGGCTCTCGGCCTTGGAGGCCTTAAGCCCGGCATTTGATTCCACCCGCAAACCCGGCCTTGAGGCCCTGGCTTACGCCCTCAATCAAGGGCAGGGTTCCCTGGCGGAGGCCCGGGAAGGGGTGCGGCAGGCCCTGAGAGCGAGAGAGCAGATGGATGTGGATGCCCTTAGCCCCCGCCTGAAGCGCCTGGTCCTCAAGCTGGACCCCTTGCTCTCCCTTTTGTACGATGCCCTCTCCCTGGCTCCAGAGGCTCCTGAGTTGCTGGGGATGGAAAGACCTTATTCTTATCTCATCTTGGCTCAGAACAGCGATGAGCTACGGGCTACAGGTGGGTTCATTACTGGTGCTGGGTTCGTTATCTTGGATAAAGGACGCATTGCTGAGTTGTCCTTCCAGGATAGCTATGCTGTAGATGACCTCCGCAAGCCTTATCCACCTCCTCCCACTCCTCTATACAGATATATGCTTGCAGAACTCTGGCTCTTCCGGGATAGCAACTGGTCACCCGATTTCCCCACATCCGCCCGGCAGGCGGCGTATTTCTTCACCTATGGTACGGGCAAGGAAGTAGATGGGGTCATAGCGGTGGACTTCTGGTTTTTGAGGATGCTGATAGAGGCTGTGGAGCCCCTAAATGTGCCCGGGTTCGAAGAACCTCTCACCAGGGATAATGTGATGGACTTGCTGCGGGCAGCCCGTGGAGGAGTTCCACCTGGCCGGAAGCTGGGCGGGTGGTGGAAACAGCGTAAGTCCTTTATGAGTTCCCTGGCCCAGGTTTTGCAGGAGCGGCTGGAAAAGGGCGATGTTGACTTCAAAGCCTTATTTAAGGCCGTCTGGAAGGGGCTAAGGGAGAAGCATCTGCTCATTTACGTGAAAAACCCTCGTTTGGCCGGTTTCCTGGCTCAGAAGGGCTGGGACGGGGCTTTGGAGGCTTATACAGGTGATTTCCTGATGGTGGTGGACAGCAATGTGGGCTTTAACAAGGTTAACCCCCTGGTG